>NZ_JBEXUP010000306.1:0-1045 GCF_040614375.1 Nonomuraea sp. NPDC005983 | reverse complement strand
GGCGGCCGGCGCACCACCCCGGCGCGCCCGGCGACCGGGACGCCGAATGCGCCGCCGACCTGCGCGACCTCATCCGCATCAGCAGTCCCGTCTGACACGCCGTTAACAGGGAATGGCTACGGTGTGTAGCTCAGCTGTAGCGTTCCGTGGGGGTTGTCATGCTGGTCTGGCTCGCCGTCGCGCTCGCCGCCTCCGGCCTCACCGTGCCGCCGCCGGGGCGGCAGGAGGACTTCGCGCGGGCGGCCAGGGAGTACGGGCTTCCTGTGAGCGTCCTGCTCGCCGTGTCCTACCTGGAGTCGCGGTGGGACGCGCACGCCGGCTCGCCCAGCACGTCCGGCGGCTACGGGCCGATGCACCTCATGGACGTCCGGGCGGCCGCCCGGCAGCGGCGAGCCGCCATCGCGGACGGCAACGCCCGTGACGACGTCGCCGGGCCGACTCGGCACGTCCCCGAACCGGCCGCCGCGCGCGAGGCGCTGCCCGAGTCGACGTTGCGGCGGGCGGCGGAGCTGACCGGGCTGCGGCCGGCGGTGCTGCGGCGCGACCCGGCAGCGAACATCAGCGCCGGCGCCGCGCTGCTCGCCTCCTACCAGCGGCGGCCCAGCGACGACCCGGCCGCCTGGTACGACGCGGTCGCCCGCTACTCCGGCGCCGGCGACCAGCTCACCGCGCGGCGCTTCGCCGACGAGGTGTTCTCCGTGATCGCCGAGGGCGCCACCCGCCGCACCGACGACGGAACCGTGGTGCGTCTCACCGCCGTACCCGGCCTGCGCATCCGCCGCCCGGACGGCGAGACGGCGACAATCCGCAACGCGGCAACGAACGGCGGCACGACGGCAGGCGGCGACGTGACAGCGGTCGGCAACACAGCGGTCGGCAGCACAGCGGCAGGCAGCGCCCCAGCCGCGAAGGCCAGCCGAGAGGCGGGTAGCGGAATGGCGGGCGGCGCAGCGGACGGCAGCGGAGCGGACGGCGACAGCAACAGCGAGGGCGACAGCGCAGCAGCGCACGGCAGCGAGGCGGCGACCGGCGGCTGGGCGGTCGG
>NZ_JBEXUP010000305.1:0-1049 GCF_040614375.1 Nonomuraea sp. NPDC005983 | reverse complement strand
GCACCTTGACCCGAGTGCTGATCTTCTCCGAGAAGATCGGGTCGCAACCCGCGGCCGTCAGGGCAGTCTGCGTCACCGTGTCACCGCGGGAGTCCCGGGCGGTGGCGCGCAGCGACACGTAACCGGTGCCGGCCGGGTGCCGGACCGTCGCGTCGCCCCCCTCCTGGCCGGTCCGCACCCCGGCCGCGGTCCAGGTCGCCCCGTCGTCGAAGGACGCCTCGACGCTCACCGCGCGGACCTTGCCCGCCGTGGCCGTCCTGTCGACCTGGAACGGGATCGTGAACTCCCGGCCCGCCGGCGCCCCGCCGTCCTCGTCGAGCGGGGGAGAGAAACGGACGGCGAGCAGGGGAAGCGCGGCGGCCTCGCGCTCCTCACGCGAGTCGAACTCCCACACCGCCTCCACCCTCGTGGACAGCGCGGCCGACGGACGCAGCGCGGACGTCTCCAGGCGGTAGCGGGCGCCGCCCGGCGGCACCTGGAAGAGCCCCCCGTTCGGGGTGAGCCCGCCCGAGACGACCTTCCCGTCGCGGTAGAGGGCCGTCCGGCCGGTGCCGCCGGTCCAGGTGGCGTGCGCGTAGTGGCCGGGGGCCGGGTCCGACAGCATCGGCAGCGAGGCGGAGATGACGTCGCCGTCACGGACGGAGGAGGTCGAGGTGACGGCGGGGCCCGCCACGCCCGAGTTCCACGCCTCCGCATACTCCTTGCCCGCTTCGTACGGGCGCCAGGACTGGTTCTGCACCTGCGCCAGGCGCGCACCGGTCTGGTAGAGCACCGAGCTCCAGCCGACCGGCCCGGAGCCGTGGAAGTTGGACGTGAGCGTGCCGGGCAGGCTGAGCTCGCCGGCCCTGATGGGCTCCGCCGGGGGCGCGGCCGAGCCCGGCTGCACGGCGAAGTCGACCCGGTCGCCGCCGCCCCGCCCGCCGAGGGCGCCGTAGCGCGCCACGACCTTGGCCAGGTCGGCGTCCGTGAGGACCGGGTGGGTGGCGACCGGCCCGGACGCGGCGGCCACGGCCAGGTTGCAGACCGCCGCGCCGTCCGGGCCGCAGGCG
>NZ_JBEXUP010000304.1:0-1056 GCF_040614375.1 Nonomuraea sp. NPDC005983 | reverse complement strand
CGCGCACCAGCCGCGCGGCCCAGCGCTGCGGCGAGGTCGAGCGCGTGACGATCACCCTGCGCGACGGCGGCGCCCGCGCCCGGCTGGAGCGCAGCCGCGCCGACCTGGTCTCCACGGTCGCCCACGAGCTGCGCTCGCCGCTGACCAGCGTCAAGGGCTTCACCGCGACCCTGCTGGCCAAGTGGGCGCTGTTCACCGACGAGCAGAAGCGGGTCATGCTCGAGACGGTCAACAACGACGCCGACCGCGTCACCCGGCTGATCACCGAGCTGCTGGACGTGTCGCGGATCGAGTCGGGGCGGCTGGAACTGCACCGCCAGGTCGTCGACATCCCCGCCAGAGCCAGGCGCGTCATAGCCGGGCGGGTCGCGGCGGGCGACTCGGACGACCGTTTCCGCCTTGTCGCGGGCGACGACCTCCCCGAGATGTGGCTCGACCAGGACAAAGTTGACCAGATCCTCGGTAACCTGGTGGAAAACGCGGTGCGTCACGGGCGCGGAACCGTGACAATCGACATCGAGTCCGTCGGATGGGGAGTAGCCGTGTCGGTGCGCGACCAGGGTGAGGGCGTCAAGCCCGAGCTGGCTCCGCGCGTCTTCAGGCAGTTCTGGCGAGGCAACAGCCGCAGGCGCGGTGGCACCGGGCTCGGCCTGTTCATCGTGAAGGGCCTGGTCGAGGCGCACGGCGGCACGATCAACGTGCAGCGCGCGCCCGAGGGCGGGGCGGAGTTCCGATTTACCGTGCCCACCGGCACGCCCGACTTCGCCTGACGCACGAGTCGGCCCGGTGGGCGAGGTCCCACTAGACTCTTTTCCGCTCAAGCCCTGGATACGGAGCTCACTCTTGTCTGACTACGACCCCGTCGAGGTGACACCGTTGCATGCCGACGAGGTGTCCCGCATGGAGGCCGACGCCCTGGAGGCGATCAAGACGGCCGGCAGCCTCGACGCACTCAAGCAGGCCAGGCTGGCGCACGCGGGCGACCGCTCGCCGATCGCGCTGGCCAACCGCGAGATCGGCGCCCTGCCGCCGGCGGCCCGCGCCGAGGCCGGCAAG
>NZ_JBEXUP010000303.1:0-1093 GCF_040614375.1 Nonomuraea sp. NPDC005983 | reverse complement strand
AGAGGGCGTTTGGTTTGATCATTTCGCCCTAGTATGTGCCGCGCCAGGTAGGCGTGTTTTCGCCGGTGATGCGCTTGCTCACGTTGTCGATCATCGCGATGTGGATCATGGATTCGGAGCTGCGGGGCAGCGACTCGAAGTCGCGGGCCAGGCGGCGGTGGAGCATCAGCCAACCTAGCGTGCGCTCGACGACCCACCGTCGCTTGACCACAGAGAAGCCTGAGGTCTGCGTGTTCCTCGGGACAATCTCGGCATCGATGCCCAAGGCGGCGGCGTGCTCGACGAACTGGGCCTTGAATCCGGCGTCCACCCACGTCTTGGTCAAGGCGGGGTGGGAGGCCTTGGCCTGATCCAGCAGAGCGATGCCGACCTGGTTTTCGGAGACGGAAGCGGCGCAGACCAGGACCGCCAGGAGCAGACCGCTCACATCGGTGACGACGCCCCTCTTCCTCCCGACGATCTTCTTCGCGGCGTCCGTTCCTTGAGTCTCGGTCGGCGGGTTGGTGGAGGTCTTGACCGATTGGGTGTCGATGACGGCCGCGGTCGGCTCGGCGGGACGGCCCTCCTTGACTCGGGCCAGACCGGTCAGCGCGTAATTGAGCGCAGCGAAGATGCCCTGGTCGCGCCAGGCGGCATAGTAGGCATAGACGGTGCCATGCGGCGGAAAGTCGTGCGGAAGGTACTTCCAGGCGATCCCGGTCCGATTGACGTACAGGATGGCGTTGAAGATGTCGCGCAGGTCGGTGGGGGCTTGTACGCCGGTCGGGCGACGGTCAACGCGGGCTTTACGCCAGGCGGTGAGAGTGGGCTCGATCAGTGCCCAGCGGGCGTCGGAGATGTCGGAGGGGTAGGGGCGGCGCTCGGTCATGGCAGAGCCCTACTCTCCTGCGGGCCGGGTTCGCACGCTTCGCGCCGGACCTGGCGTTTCCGGACGGCCCTACGCCAGACGGAATCCCGGGCCGCTACCCGGAGAAGACGGGCTGGCGGTCCGCCTCGCCGCCGTGGACAAAGTCCATCAAGTCCTACGGAACGGTCAGCTCGCCGGACGGCCAGAGTGGCACATAGAGCCGCGAGCACTCCCTAAACGCCCTCT
>NZ_JBEXUP010000302.1:0-1116 GCF_040614375.1 Nonomuraea sp. NPDC005983 | reverse complement strand
GCACCGCCGCCCGCCCGGGGGCACGCCACCTGGGGGGGTTTTGTGGGGGTCGTTGTTGGGGGGGGGGGGGGGGCCCCCCCCCCCCCCCCCCCCAACCCGGTCCCAGACCGAACCATCGACCGAAGCTCCACCGAGAACTTTCCTCCGCCTCCGCCACGTATATCGTCGACCTACCTGTGCTTCCTCACTCGCCCCTCGGAGACCGCCACATGATCACCGTGACCGACAATCACACCGCCAACCGATTCGAGGCCCACGACGGCGAAACGCTCGCGGGGTTCTCCGCCTACATTCGCACGGCGGAGCTTGTCGCCTTCGTCCACACCGAGGTCGATCCGGCCTACGAAGGACGCGGTGTGGGTTCCCTGCTGGCGCGCGAAGGCGTCGAATCGGTACGGGCGGAGGGCTTGCGGGTGCTCGCGGTCTGTCCCTTCATCGCGGGGTGGCTGACCCGGCACCCCGAGTACGCGCACCTGGAGTACCGGGCGGCCAGCAAGGTCACGGACTGAATCCCAGGCCATGCGAAAGGAATGACCTAAGGACCGGCGCGCCCGGGCCGGAGCACAAACCGGTCGCCCGGCTGGCCTGCGGCGTGGACCAGGACGTCCTCCCAGGCGGCGCGGCAGACGATCAACCGCTGAGTGCCGGGGACGGTGACCACGACCGCGCCGGAGTCCAGGCAGCGCAGATGCCCGGCGCGGATGGCGGCCACCTCGCCGTACTGGGGAAGTGCTCTTATTCGAAGGGCGCGGTATTCAGGGCGGATCAGGTTGTCGGTTGCAGAGGAAGCTGTCGGTGTTCAGGGTCAGTTGTCGGATTCCGCTTTCGATGCCGTCGGACGACACTCGCAACCGCTCGGCGCCGACTGTGCACTCGACTTCGACGTGCTCGATCCACCGTCTGATGTCAGGCTGAGTACGTTCGAGCCGATCCTTTGCGCCTTGGAGGTTTTGATGCGTGCAGGTGTCGTGGCCACCGCACACCCCGGTGTGGAGGATCTCGCCGTGCAGGCCGAGGAGTTGGGCCTGCACAGTTTCTGGGTGAACGACACCCCGCTGGTCCACGGCGACCCCTTCGTCGCCCTGGGACTGTGTGCGAAGGCCACCAGCCGCATCA
>NZ_JBEXUP010000301.1:0-1220 GCF_040614375.1 Nonomuraea sp. NPDC005983 | reverse complement strand
GACCTCGCCAAGGTGGGTCGTTACAAGATCAACAAGAAGCTCGGGGTCGACTCGGAGATCACGCAGGGCACCCTGACCGAAGACGACATCGTCGCCACGATCGAGTACATCGTCCGCCTCCATGCGGGCGAGGAGTCGATGCCGGGCGCCGGTGACCGCGAGGTCATCGTCGAGGTCGACGACATCGACCACTTCGGCAACCGCCGGCTGCGCAGCGTCGGCGAGCTGATCCAGAACCAGGTCCGGCTGGGCCTGGCCCGCATGGAGCGCGTCGTGCGCGAGCGGATGACCACCCAGGACGTCGAGGCGATCACGCCGCAGACCCTGATCAACATCCGCCCGGTCGTGGCGTCGATGAAGGAGTTCTTCGGCACCTCGCAGCTGTCGCAGTTCATGGACCAGATCAACCCGCTGGCCGGCCTGACGCACAAGCGGCGTCTGAACGCGCTGGGCCCCGGTGGTCTGTCGCGTGAGCGGGCGGGCTTCGAGGTTCGTGACGTGCACCCGTCCCACTACGGCCGGATGTGCCCGATCGAGACCCCTGAAGGCCCGAACATCGGCCTGATCGGCTCGCTGGCCTCCTACGGCCGGCTCAACGCGTTCGGCTTCGTCGAGACGCCGTACCGCAAGGTCGTCGACGGCAAGGTGACCGACCAGATCGACTACCTGACCGCCGACGAGGAGGACCGCTTCGTCAAGGCGCAGGCCAACACGGCGCTCAACCCCGACGGCTCGTTCGCCGAGGCCCGCGTCCTGGTCCGCACCAAGGGCGGCGAGACCGAGCTCGCCCGTGCCGAGGAGGTCGACTACATCGACGTGTCGCCGCGCCAGATGGTGTCGGTGGCGACGGCGATGATCCCGTTCCTGGAGCACGACGACGCCAACCGGGCGTTGATGGGCGCGAACATGATGCGCCAGTCGGTGCCGCTGCTCAAGAGCGAGGCGCCGCTGGTCGGCACCGGCATGGAGTACCGTGCCGCGACCGATACGGGCGACATGATCAGCGCCGAGAAGGCGGGCGTGGTCGAGGAGGTCTCCGCCGACTACGTCACGGTCATGAACGACGACGGCCCGCGGACGACGTACCGCGTGGCGAAGTTCAAGCGTTCCAATCAGGGCACGAGCTTCAACCAGAAGCCCATCGTCGCCGAGGGCGACCGGGTGGAGGTGAACCAGGTCATCGCCGACGGTCCCTGCACCGACAACGGCGAGATGGCGCT
>NZ_JBEXUP010000300.1:0-1269 GCF_040614375.1 Nonomuraea sp. NPDC005983 | reverse complement strand
GGTTCGACCTCCGCTCCGCGCGCGCCGCGGCCCCGCGGGGCGCGCGGGCCCCCGCGGCCGCGGCGCGGCCCCGGGCGGCCACGGCGTGCGGGCACCGCGCGCCGCCCTGAGCGGATATCGACGGCGGCGGCGTTCGCCGAGATCTCCACCACCATGCACGGCCTCGTCACCCCCGCCGGCCAGGACGCCCCTGACCTGTGCAAGTCCGCACTCGCGCTGGCCGAAAGGGACGCCGAGCGGATCGCCGCCCGCTACTCCTGACAGGAGGCCCTGGCGAGCCCGGCGCGATCGACTCCGCGCAGCTCCTGACAAAAGCCCCCAAAGGATCTAGCTTTAGCGAGCATGGAGCGGCCTCTGGCGTGGCGCTGGGCCACGGTGATCGCGGTCGTGCTGGCCGGGGTCCTGCTCGTGCTCAGCCCCGAGTACGGCTACCACCGCGACGAGCTGTACTTCCGATTCCTGTCCGGCCATCCGGCCTGGGGCTACGTCGACCAGCCGCCGCTGACCCCGACCCTGGCGAGACTGGCCGTCGCGCTGTTCGGCGACACGGTCACGGCGCTCAGGGTGTTCCCCGCGCTCGCCGTGGCGGGGCTGGTGGTGCTCATCGCGCTGATCGCGCGCGAGCTGGGCGGCGGACGGGTGGCGCAGGTGCTCGCCATGCTGGGCGTCGCGACGGGCGTCTACACCCTGATCGCCGGGCACACCCTACTGACGCTCAGCTTCGACCTGCCGATCTGGGCGGCGGCCATCCTGTTCATGCTCAAGGCGCTGCTGCGCGAGCAGCCCCGCTGGTGGCTCGCGGTCGGCACGGTGTGCGGGCTGGCCACCTACAACAAGCACCTCATCGTGATGCTGCTGCTCGGCCTGGCGATCGGGCTGCTGGCCGCGGGGCCGCGCCGGGTGCTGCTCAGCCCGTGGCTGTGGGCGGGCGCGGCGATCGCGGCGGCGCTGGCCGTCCCGAACCTGCTCTACCAGGTCACGCACGACTGGCCGCAGCTGAAGATGGCCTCGGCGCTCAGCGAGAACAAGGGCGGCGAGCTGCGGGTGCTGTTCGTCCCGATGCAGGTGCTGCTGTTCGGGCCGGTCGTGGCGGTGATCGGAGGGTTCGGCTGGGTGCGGCTCTGGCGTGACAGGCGGGTGCGGGCGCTGGCCGTGGCCTACCCGGCGGCGGCCGTGCTGACGCTGGCCGGCGGCGGCCGGTTCGACTACACGGCGGGGCTGATCCTGCTGCTGTTCACGGCGGGCTGCGTGGGCGTGGAGGCGGCCGGG
>NZ_JBEXUP010000299.1:0-1279 GCF_040614375.1 Nonomuraea sp. NPDC005983 | reverse complement strand
AACGACCTGTGTGAGTGAAGCTGCTGCCGACAAACCTGAAAGGTCAGGGCACGCTCGCGCCCTAGCGGGCACTCCCACGTGGGCCCTTCACCCCCTGCGTAAACGCCGGAGCACTGGCCCACATTCTGGTAGACCACCACGGTGTCGCCGGCCTCGACACCCAGCTCGCGCAGCATCCCGGCGACCCGGGCGACGTGGTCGAGCAGCTCGTCGTAGGTGTAACGGCGGACGACGCCGGTGACGGGGCTGTCGTAGACCAGCGCCACCTGCTCGCCCCGCCCGGCCGCGACGTGCCGGTCGACCGCGTTGAAGCAGGTGTTCAGCCGCCCGTCGGGGAACCACCGATCGCCGTCGAACACGACGGACGGCGGCACGTCCCAGTCGACGCCGAGAGCCGCCTCCCCCAGAACGCCTCAGGGTCGGACAGGCTCTGCCGGTAGACCCCGTCATAACCGCGCACTTATCGATCAGATCAGGCTCGTCGCCTCCGGCGCAACCCCTCAGGGCGTCAGCCGACGTGCACGCGCGGGCGGCGGCGCGGGTCCGGCTCGGCCAGGCGTAGCACCTCGCGGGTGAGGGGAGGCACGTCGCCGCCGCCGAACAGCAGGTAGCGCAGCAGCGCCCCGATCGGGTTCCCCTCCACCCAGTGGAAGTAGACGTGCGGCGGGCGCCCCGTCATGTCGCGCAGGTGCAGCAGGATCGCCGCGAGCGCGTTCGGCACCGCCGCGCTGTGCACGGTCAGCACCCCGTACCCGAACCGCTCCTCGCCGCGGACCAGCACGTCGGACGCGAACTCCGAGGTGTCGCCCAGCGTGACCTCCAGGAACAGCATCGGCTCGTCGTCGGGCAGGTGGTGGTAGTCGCGGGTCTCGCGGTCCTTCTCGGCGTACTCGGCCTCGTCGCGGGCGTCGGGCTCGTTGGCGATGATCCGCAGCTCCCCCGCAGGCAGCGCCTCGACCAGCCGTTTGGCCTCGGGGTCGAGCTCGACACTGGTCACCCGCAGCTCGGTCGAGCGGGTGGCGCGGGAGATCAGCGAGGTGACGATGATCGCGACGACGAAGAACAGCGCGATCGACAGGCCGTCGGGCCGCTCGACGACGTTCGCCACGAAGGTGTAGGAGAGGACCAGCGCGACCAGCCCGAACCCGGCCGCGGCGGGGGGGGCGGGCGCCGGCGCCCCGGCCCCGGCGCGCGCGCCCCCCGCCCCCCCCCACGACGGCCCACAGCCCCGAAGGGAGGCGCGGGCCCCCCCAACCAAACCAGCGCCAGCACCGACACA
>NZ_JBEXUP010000298.1:0-1286 GCF_040614375.1 Nonomuraea sp. NPDC005983 | reverse complement strand
TGAGGGGCCATGGTGATTCCGGACAGCCGTCTTATGGGCGTAGCCTATGCGGCTGTTTGGATTGAAAGGGACTCGTTGAGTACTTCCAGAGGTGGCCGGTAGCCGAGCGCCGAGTGCAGGCGCCGACGGTTGTAGAACCCCTCGATGTAGCGGATGACCTGCCGTTTCGCCTTGGCCCGGGTCGTGAAGACGAAGCGGTGGAGCCATTCGTTCTTGATCGCGCTGAAGAACGACTCAGCCATCGCGTTGTCATAGCAGACCCCGGTGCGGCCGACCGAGCGGCGGATCTGCAGGCCGGCCAGGAAGCGGCCGAACTCATCAGAGGTGTAGTTCGAGCCGCGGTCGGTGTGGAACACGGCGCCGGGCTGGAGCAGACCGGTGCCGGCGGCCATCCGGATCGCGTCCTTGATCAGGCCGGTGCGGTAGTGGTCGGCCATCGCCCAGCCGAGGACTGCCTTGCTGTGGCAGTCGATCACGGTGGCCAGGTAGAGGAAGCCCTCCCAGGTGCGGATGTAGGTGATGTCGCCGACCAGCTTGGTGCCCGGCCGGGCGGCGGTGAAGTCGCGACCGACCAGGTCGGGGATGCCGCGGAAGTCGCCCTGGACGGTGGTGACCGGCCGGAACGCCCGTACCTGGGCCGGGATGAGGCCCTGCTCGCGCATCAGGGCACGTACCAACTCAGCCGAGCAGTGCTCGCCACGACGCAGCAGGGCGGCGTGCACCCGCCGATAGCCGTAGGTCTCGTGCGAGTCGGCGAAGACCTCGGCGACCAGCCGGGACAGCAGTACGCGGCGTTGCGCGGTGGCCGAGGCCGGCCGCTCACGCCATTCGTAGTAGCCCGAGCGGGACACCTTCAGCCAGGCGCACATCTTCACGATCGCGTGATGGGCCTTCTCCGCATCGATCAGCTCGTACTTGGCGAGCGTCATCGACTGTCCGCCGCGAAGAAGGCGGCCGCTTTTTTCAAGAACGTCAGCTTCTCCCGCAGCTCGGCGTTCTCCCGCTCCAGCTCCCGGATCCGGGCCCGCTCCGGCCCGGACACCGGCTGCTGCTCGTCCTGAGCGCTCGCGATCCGATGCCGGTTCACCCAGCTGCCCAGGGTGCTGGCGTTGATCCCGAACTCGCGCGCCACCGACGCGACCGTCCGATCGCCCTCCAACACCATGCGGATGGCTTCTTCCTTGAACTCCGGCGAGAACTGCCTACGACGCCTCGTCACGTACCTACCTCTTCCAGACTTCTGTCAGCTTATGTAGCCGACTGTCCGAAATCTGTTGGGCGCCTCA
>NZ_JBEXUP010000297.1:0-1497 GCF_040614375.1 Nonomuraea sp. NPDC005983 | reverse complement strand
TGGGCCGCGGCGGACTCGTTCTCCGTCACGCGCCCGCTCCCAGCCCGTACACGCGCCGGGCGTTCTCGGCGCCCACCATGACGGCGACCCGCGCCGCCTGCTCGGCCGACCACTCCCCGTCATCGACGAAGCCGCCGAGGACCCGGGACATCGCCCGCCGCCACAGCACCGCCCCGAGGTGGTGCAGCTCGGCGGGGCCCCACGCGTCGGAGGAGAAGAGGAGCTTGGCGAACGGCGCCAGCTCCAGGCTCTCCGCGACCACGGCGACGCTGCGCGCGCCGGTGTAGTTGACGCCCAGCCCCACGTCGAAGTAGACGTTCGGGTACACCTGCGCGAGGAAGCCGGCGTGCCGCTGGTACGGGTAGCAGTGCAGCAGCAGCAGCGGCACCCCGGTCGGCTCGGCCAGCTCGATCAGCCCGCGCAGCAGCAGCGGGTCGGAGCGGTGCAGGTCCACGTCCGGGTCGCCGTAGCCGATGTGGAACTGCAGCGGCAGGCCGCGTTCGAGGCCCGTCCAGATGAGGTGGCGCAGCAGCACCGGGTCCTCGACGCGCCCGCCGGACGCGAGCCAGCGCCCGGCGGCCTCGGTGACCTCCTCGGGCGCGGGCGGCGCGGGGTCGAAGTCGAGGCCGTGGCGGTAGGCGACGATGCTCTTGAGGCCGCGGGCCGTCCGGGTGCGGTTCCAGAGGGCCTCGGCGAACCGGCCGGCGAACGCGTCGGCCTCGACCCCCTCGGCGGCGACCTGCTCGGCGACCGCCTCCAGCCGGACGACCTCGTCGGCCGGGACGCCGGCCACCTCCGCCATGCCGGACGGGCTGAGGATCTCCTCGCCCCGGTAGCCGGTCTCGATGAGGAAGTGGCCGATGCCGCTGGCCTCCAGAAGCCTGGCGTTGACCTCGTCGGCGCCCAGCACCGCCCGCCTGGCCAGGTACTCCTCGGGCGAGGCGTGCGGGTCGAGGCCGAGCACGGGCGCGCAGTGGCGCAGGATCGCGTAGCCGACCTGGGAGTCGAACTGGGTCATCCAGCCGGGCACCGGCCGGTCGGACTCGGTGATCAGCTCTTCGAACGCGGTGCGTGACAGGTCGTGCGCGGACGCGCCGTGCACATGGTGGTCCACCAGGGGCAGGCTGTCGATGAGCGCGGCGAGGTCAGTAGACATCGGCGATCCTCCGGCAGCACTCGGCGTCGTCGAGCCCGTCGAGCGCGGCCAGTTCGGCGCGCTTGACCGACAGGTACGTGGTGATCAGGTCGGCGGGGAAGAAGCCGCGCACCACGTCGTCGGCCTCGAGCGCGTCGAGCGCCTCGGCCTGCGACTTGGGCAGCGGCGGCACACCGGCCAGCTCCGCCTCGGTGACGCTCTCCGGCCAGACGCGCGGCGGCTCATACCCGCGCCTGATCCCTTCGATCGGAGATGATCGCGTAGTCGAAGCCCGCCCGTTCGGCGAGGGCGGCGTGGTCCACGAGCTCCCGCACCGGGGTCCGTTCGCGCATCGCCGGGGT
>NZ_JBEXUP010000296.1:0-1725 GCF_040614375.1 Nonomuraea sp. NPDC005983 | reverse complement strand
CGCCCGTGCCGCCCCAACCCCCGCAAGCCCCCGGCCCGCCAAGCACGCAGACGCACGGCCCGCACCCGCCGAGCGCGCGACTCCAGGGGGCGCAGGGCCCGACGTACGGAGGCCAGCCGCAGGTGGGCGGCCCACACCAGCCGCCACCGCCACCACCGCCACCACCGTACGTGCCGCCGCCGCTCTTCCCGCGTCCCGAGCTGCCCGAGACGCCGCGCTGGCTGCTGCCGGCGGCGACGGGCGCAGGGGTGTTCGCCGCGGTGGCGCTCCCCGACGCGCAGCTCGGGCTGGGCGTCGTCCTGGTCGCGATGGTGCTCGGCGCGGCGGCGCTGCCCGCCCTGGCCAGGCGGATGACCCCGTGGACGGTGGCGTTCGGCCTGACCGCGTACTGGCTGGTCTCGACGGCCGCCGTCCGGGACGCCGACTGGCTGGTCGGGCTGCTGCTCGTCGCGGGAGCCGGGCTGGGCGCGCTGGCCGTGTCAGGGGCGGGGACGGGCTGGCTGGGCGTGATCAGAGGCGGTGTGTCGGTGCTGCTGGCGCTGGCCCCGGTGCCGTGGTTCCTGGCGATGCCGCTGAAGGGGCTGACGGCCAAGAGACGGATCATGCCGACGGTGGTGGGGCTGGGCATCACGGCGGTGCTGCTGCTGGTGTTCGGGCTGCTGTTCGCGTCCGCCGACAAGGTGTTCGCCACCTACCTGCAGCGCCTGACCACGGCCCCCGACTGGGCGGACTCCGCGCCGATCCGGGTCTTCCTGTTCGCCGTCGTGGCGGTGCTGCTGGCCGCCGTGGTGCTGGTCGCGCTCCGGCCGGTGGCGGACCCGCTGGGGCCGGAGGTCAAGGTGAGCGTGGGCAGGTCCGTCTGGCTGGTGCCGCTGACCGCGGTGAACCTGCTGTTCGCCGCGTTCGTGGCGGTGCAGATCACCACGCTGTTCGGCGGCAACGCCTGGGTCCTGAAGACGGCCGGGCTGTCCTACGCGGAGTACGCCAGGCAGGGGTTCTTCCAGCTCGTGGTGGTCAGCGTGTTCGTCCTGGGGATCGTCGCGGTCGCCGGGGGCGCGCTGAAGACCGAGCGGCGCGAGCGCTGGCTGCTCGCGGGCCAGCTCGGCGTGCTGTGCGCGCTGACCATGGTGGTGCTCGCGTCCGCGCTGCACCGCATGGACCTCTACACGGAGGCGTACGGGCTGTCGCGGCTGCGCCTGTCGGTGCAGGCGACGGTCTGGTGGCTGGGCGCGCTGTTCGCGCTGGTGCTGCTGGCGGGCGCGCTCCGGCTGCTAGGACGGGGGGCGGGCTGGCTGCCGCGGACCGTCGTCCTGGTGACGGGGCTCGGCCTGGGCGCGTTCGCCATCGTCAACCCGGACCTCCAGGTGGCCCAGACCCAGGTGGAGGTGCGCGGCGTCGCGAAGATCGACTCCGACTACCTCGGCGATCTCGGGGCGGAGGCCGTCCCCGCCCTGGACCGGCTGCCGGAGCCGCAACGCAGCTGCGTGCTCCGCGACGTCGTCGCCACCAACGGGCTGGACCGTCCCGATCCGTGGAACGGCTGGAACCTGGCCAGGTCGCAGGCGCGGGACGTCCTCGCCAAGCGGCCCGTGGACCCGAAGGCCAGGTGTGCGCCGAGACCGTCGCGCCTGTCCTAGTGGGCCGTCACGCAACCTTGGCCGGGTAACTGGTCCAGCTTCTGATCGGCGAACTGGCGGCGAAGTTCGTCTTGGGCTCCGCTCGAGC
>NZ_JBEXUP010000295.1:0-1730 GCF_040614375.1 Nonomuraea sp. NPDC005983 | reverse complement strand
CGGCCGCGCCCCCCCCCCCCACCCCCGGCCCTCCGCCCGCCCGCCGTCCGGGCATGCGGCCTGGGGGCCGGTCCCGAACGGCGGCGGGACACCGGGCCGGGCGCCATACACCTGCCGCGCCGTACTGAGCGAACGCTCCGGCTGGGGTTGCCGCGCCGTCTGAACCCGCTCTATACCTCCGCCTCTACATGCTCGGATCTCCACGGGAGCCGTCGTTGCCACCATTCCCAATCAGAATCAGGCGACGTGGGCAGAGCTGGTGAGGTTCGACGCAGGTAATACCGGTCGACGGGGAGGACCAAGGCGTACAGATACGGTCTGGCCCACGCGGGTAAGGTGACGAGAGCCTGTTGAAGCCGCCAGCGGGGCGCATCTCCGCGGCACTCATCGCACTCGCACCGGCGGAAGAGGCGGTCGGCGGTCCCCACAAGGGCCGCCTCTTGCCAAGCCGCCAAGGCCGCCGCCACCGCGCCCGGCCACATCTGGGTGTGCTCGAGAGCGATCACCGCCGCCATAGGGCGACGGCCGAGCCCGGGGACATGATGGATCAAAGATCTGTGGGTCCCGCACGCCGGTCTTCGCGTACGGACCTCGGAAGGGCGCCTACGCGGCATGGCCCTTTCTGGTCGATGTCATGAGCTTGATGATCGCATGCCTGGAACGTGATCCCCAAGTCCTGATCGCCGGAGCAAACGTGCGGCCTGAAGGCCGTTCTCGTCCGCGCCCGAAATCGGGTCGCGCCAAGGATGAGACACCATGAAATCTCGCCATCTCAATCAACCGGCATGATTCAGATCATGAGCCATCCCGAAGTCCGACTCCGGCAGCTCCGGCCCACCGATGTCGACGCCGTCCATTCCTGGGCCAGCCTCCCCGAGGTCTGCCGGTACCAGGCATGGGGACCAAACTCCCTCACTCAGACGCGTGAGTTCGTGGTAGCAGCCGTTGCCGCATGGCGGGAAGAGCCACAAACACGTTTCGCCTACGCAGCCCTCCATGACGGCGAGGTCATCGGAATGGGGGAGTTCCGCATCCGCAGCCTCCACCACACCCAAGGCGAAATCCAGTACCTCACCCATCCCCGCCTCTGGGGCCGTGGTCTGGGCACCGCCATCGGCCGGCAACTCCTGCACATCGGCTTCCACCAACTCCGCATGCACCGCATCTACGCCACCTGCGATCCACGAAACGCCGCCTCCGCAGCCATCCTGAAGAAACTCGGGATGACGCATGAAGGCCGCCTCCGTCACACCGCCAAATTGCGCGACGGCTGGCGAGACTCCGCCCTCTTCAGCATCCTCGACAGCGAATGGCCGACGGACATGACCGGGGCCTGACACCACCAAAGAACAGTGCCTCCGGCGGGGGCGCTCCGGCTCCGGGATGATCGCCGTTCGGGCGTGAGGTTCGTAGATGGCTGATGTGGAAGCCTGATCATCCCGCCAGCCGTCGACCCGGGACAAGCCGAGCAGACCAGGGCCACGGGGACAAGGTCGTTCCTCCAGTTGGGGGCTCCACCTTGTCCCCGTGGCCCTGGCCCGCTTCCCCTTCGGGCGGGTCGACGGCAGACGGGATGATCAGGCAGACGGCGTGTGTCGCGTCGCGACGAGTGAGACCGGGGCGCGGGCCGATCGATAAGGTCGAGTCCATGAGCGTCGAGATTGAGATCGTGCGCCAGGCAAGTGACGATGTTGTGGCCGCGCTCAGCCAACTGTTGCCGCAACTGTCGA
>NZ_JBEXUP010000294.1:0-1731 GCF_040614375.1 Nonomuraea sp. NPDC005983 | reverse complement strand
CCACGACCACCTCCCAACGTTGAAGAGGCAGCCAGCCTGGCGGGTTTACGGCCGGAGATCAATTACCCGTCCGAGATTCGGTGACGGGCCACTAGTGCTGTGACCGGAAAGGTTCACCGGGTTCGTGGGTGGCTGTCCTCTCCGGGGGGGACACGGCAGGCTTGTGCCGACGCCATGCCCTTGATCACTCGAAATCGATGCTGAAGACGATGGACACGCACAGGAGTCCCGCCAGGCCAAGGACAGCGAAAATCGCCAGCATGACGGTGGTGACCACCAATCTGTCCTTCCACGGCTTCGATGTCACCGCCACATGATCCCATGAGACGAGTTCGCCTCGATGATCCACATCGTGCGCCAGGGCGAGGTCGGCTCCGGTGACGCGCTCATCCGCGCCATGCGCCTGGTGGCCGCCGCCCTGTCCGGGATGGCCACCGCCGCCCACACCGCCATCGACCCGCTACGCGGCGACGGCGAGGCCGCCGACGCCGGGCAAGCCTTGATCAAGGCGGCGGCCGTGCTGCAGGAGGCCTCCATAAGAAATAACCCCTGGGTTCCCGAGCACCTCGCCAGGTCATTCGGTCCCAGGACCAGGGCGTTTTCCGTGTAGAGCGCGTCGCGCTGGTGGTTGAGGAGATCTCGGGATCGGTGAAGGTCCTCCCTCGTCGCTGAGATTTTTGTAGCGGTGGTGAAGCCGAGGAGTCGCGTGCCGGCCCCGGTCGAGGACGGCTTGGTCCGGTGCCGAGTGCCGCCCTGACAGAGGGCGTCTGCTCATGCGAGGGTCGGCTCCGTACAGCAGCTCAAGCGCCCCAGCCGCTGGCTGGGCCGGGTCGGCTGCCGTCGCAGGGTCCTGGACACGACCCCGGGCCGCTCCGGGACCGGCTGACCGTAGACGGCCTTGGGTTCCGGCGAACCCAAGGGTGCATAACCTCCCAGACCACCCCAATGACCGGTCTTACCTCTTGGGTTCGCGGGAACTCTGGGGTTTCAGCGGGTGCCCCCGGAATACGGCAGAAACGGGCCGCGCTCTTGATCATCGGTCGTAGATTCCGGCGTTCGGGAAAACGTTCGATAGATGAACACCCGAACACCCGCGGCTCGCTGCGGTCACGTCCCGATGCCGGCGCGACAGCGCAGCCAACGCACCAGCCAATGTCCGAACATGCGCGAACGCGTCGACCCGTTCCGCAGCCCTCTCGGCGAGGGAGTCCGACCTGCTTTCCTCAGGGCCGCCCAGCGCGTAACCGCGCTGGGCCCGCACCTCCGCCCGCCAGTGCCGGCGCAGCACATTGGTGGCGATGCCGTACAGCCACGGCAAGGCACTCGGCCTGGCCACGTCGTAGCGGCCCCGGCCACCAGGAACGTTTCAGCGACGACGTCATCGGCAAGATCGGCCCCGACCCGCCGCGCGCTGTACCTGTACAACTCGACGGCATAGCGGTCGAACAGCAGCCCAAAGTCCTCGTTAGCTCCGGCGACAAGATCGGCATCGGACACCAACCTGTTGATCTCCATCAGCGTGGTCCCGACAGATGTGCGTACGGTGACCCACGGCGCTGGTGTACCTCGCACGCCAACTTCGCAGTGTTCATGACCCTTCTTCCACCTACGAAGCCATTGAGTTCCATCGAGCGGCGGTTGCGTCCGCGGGAGTGGTGTACGAGTCTGGCCTGGTCACAGGCGTGGCGTCGTGAAATGAAGACGGCCATCGAGTGATCCTTCGAGTAGCAA
>NZ_JBEXUP010000293.1:0-1777 GCF_040614375.1 Nonomuraea sp. NPDC005983 | reverse complement strand
CGCGGACGCCGCCGGACGCTACCCGCACGAGTTCTCCGGCGGGCAGCGGCAGCGCGTCGCGATCGCCAGGGCCATCGTGTGCGAGCCGCGGGTGCTGCTCGCCGACGAGCCGGTCAGCGCGCTGGACGTGTCGACCAGGGTGCGCGTGGTCGAACTGCTCGCCCAACTCGGCGAGGGCCGGGGCCTGACCGTGGTCATGGTCTCGCACGACCTGACGGTGGTCGCCGCGCTCTGCCAGGAGACGGCCGTCCTCGACCGCGGCCGCGTCGTCGAGCAGGGCCCGACGTCGTCCGTGCTCGGCTCCCCCGGCCACCCGTACACCCGCAGACTCCTCGACAGCGTCCCGCGCCTGAGCCGCCTCCGCTGACCTTCCGTCCACCGGGCGGAAGTCAGGGGCTAGCGACCATCGGCCTTCATCAGGGCGGCGGACACCTCGCGGAGCAGCCCTCCGACACCGGCGTCCATGGCGGCCCTGGCGTGCCGTACCGCGTCCAGGACGTTGCCCGCCGCGCTCGGCGAGTCCTCGACGACCATGCGCACCTCCACCTCAAGGGGCGAGCCGCCGAACCCCTCGCCGTCCAGCCGGATGTAGGCGATCTTGCGGTCGTCGAGGAACGGCACGTACTGGGCGGCGACGTGCGTGGACGTGCCCGCGCCGTGCGCCTTGGTCGCCTTCTTCGACTTCATCCGGTCGGCGTCCTGCATGTTGACGAAGTCCATGTTGCCGCCGCCCAGGAGCTGGTAGCCGTCCGTCAGCCGCACTCCGGACGCCGTCAGGGCGTCCACGAGCGCCCGGTGCACCAGCGTCGCGCCGAACGAGCTCTTCAGGTCGTCGCCGATCAGCGGCAGCCCGGACTCCGCGAACCGGCTCACCCACTCCGGCGAGCGGGCGAGCACGGCCGGCATGCAGTTGACGAAGCCGCACCCGGCCCGCAGCGCCGCCTCCGCGTACAGTTCGGTGGCCCGCTGCGCGCCGACCGGCAGGAAGTTGACCACGACGTGGGTGCCGGTCTCCCGTAGGTGGGCGGCGACGCCGTCCAGGGTGGCGGTGCCGCGCGGGTCGACCAGGTCTGCGGAGTCGGCGCCGACGCCGTCGCCGAGCGCCCCCTCGACGACCTCGACCCCGAGGTGGGGGACGTCGGCGAAGCTGCGCGCGTTGTTCGGCGCGACCCAGATCGCCTCGGACAGGTCGCGGCCGAGCTTGCGGCCGTTCACGTCGAAGGCGGCGGTGAAGCGCACCTGGGAGACGCCGTATCCGGCGCACACGGGGTTCAGCAGGCCGGGCGCGTCGCCGTCGCGGTAGTACTCGACGCCCTGCACCAGCGAGGACGCGCAGTTGCCCACACCGACCAGGCCGACGTTCACAAAAGTCATGAACAGGATTAGACCAGGTCAGTCCCGGCCTCCATCGCTCAGATCAGGCCGTTGCGGCGGGCCAGCGCGGCGGCCTCCACCCGGGAGGCGACGCCCAGCTTGGCCATGATGTTCGACACGTGCACGCCCGACGTGCGGGCCGAGATGAACAGCCGCTCGGCGATCTGACGGTTGCTCAGCCCCTCGGACACCAGCCCCAGCACCTCCAGCTCCCTGGCCGACAACCCGAAATCGGCCGTCAGGGCGACCCGGCCGCTGGCCGCCGCCGCCTCGACCTCCCGCCGCAGCGGCTCCGAGCCGAGCGCGGCGGCGATCGAGGCGGCCTCGCGGAGCAGCTCCCGAGCGCCCGCCCGGTCCTGCTCGGCCGCCCTGACCAGCGCCTGGCCCAGCGCGTGCGGCTGGC
>NZ_JBEXUP010000292.1:0-1888 GCF_040614375.1 Nonomuraea sp. NPDC005983 | reverse complement strand
GCGGCTGCACCTCCTCTTTGGGCACCCGGTACCAGAGGATCACCCTGACCCGCTCGTGGAGGCGGGGCTCGCGGTCGCCGTGCTGCAGCCGGTCGAGCAGCAGCTCGGCGGCGGCCTTGCCGCGTTCGGCGGAGCCGAGCGAGACGCTGCTGAGCGACGGCCAGGAGGCGGCGGCGAGGTCGGTGTCGTCCATGCCGACCACTGCCACGTCCTCGGGAACTCGCCTGCCGGCCGCCCGCAGCACATCGAGGGCGCCGAGGGCGATCAGGTCGTTCGCGCACATCAGCGCGTCCACGTCGGACACCCTGGCGAGCAGCTCCGCCACCGCGCGGGCCCCTTCGGCCCGGTAGAAGTCGCCGATCTGCACGAGGTTCTCGTCGTAGGGCAGGCCGAGCGCCAGCAGCGCGTCCCGGTAGGCGCCGCTGCGCGCCGCGCCGGGGACGGTGTCGAGCGGGCCGTTGACCAGCGCGATCCGGCGCCGCCCGAGGGCGTGCAGGTGGTCGATCGCCAGCCTGACGCCGGTGCGCGAGTCGGCGCGGACGTTGTCGACGGGCGTGCCCTCGGGCACGGACCCGATGATCACCACAGGCGCCCTGGCTGCGGAGAGCATCTGCAGGTGCTCGTCGGTGACCCGCAGCGGGCTCATGATCAGCCCGTCGACGTAGCGCTCGCCGAGGCTGTGCAGCACGTCGATCTCGTCGGCGGCGACGGCGTCCGTGGAGTGCAGGACGAGCCGGTACCCGGCGGCCTTCAGCACGGGCTGGATCTCCCGCAGCATGGCCAGGTAGGCGGGGTTGCCCACGTCGGCCATGGCGAAGGCGACCTGGTGGGTGCGGCGCGACTTGAGCGATCTCGCGACGGCGTTGCGCACGTAGCCGAGCTCGTCGGCGGCGGCCATCACCTTGCGGACGGTCTCCTGCCGGGTCGGCAGGCCGTTGAGCACCCGCGAGACCGAGGCGATCGAGACGCCCGCACGCTCGGCGATCGTAGTGATCGTGGGTCCTTCGGCCAAGGCTGTCCTTCCGTGAAGTAAACGTTTCCAGATCATCTTCTGTAAACGTTTACGATGTGCCGCACATGAAACAGGGATGTAACCTGCAGGTCAAGTAACGATCGAATAACCCCAGGTCAACACCGTGAACAGGCAAAGCGAAGCCGTCCGGGCGACCAGGGCCCGAACGGCTGCGGGACGTCTCTCCACGGGAGCGCCGGGGGTCAGGACTCGACGGGCACGCGGTCGGCTCGCGGGAGGGCGCGGATGGCGGGGGCGCCCGAGAGGGCGATGACGGCGGCCAGCGCACCCGGGATGATCAGCGCCACCGGCAGCGACGAGGCCTCCGCGACGTACCCGAGTACGGCGGGCCCCACCAGCATGCCGCTGTAGCCGAACGCGGTGACCAGCGACAGCGCGCGGCCGACCGGCCCGCCCGCCGCGCCGACGGCGCTGAAGATGACCGGCACGACCGTGGCCAGCCCGACGCCCGCCAGCGCCCAGCCGGTCCACGCGCAGACCACCCTGAGCGCCTCGCCCGTCAGGGGCGCGCCGAGCACCAGGACGTACCCGCAGGTGGCGAGGACGCCCGCGAGCTGGATCGTGCGGACCGAGCCCAGGCGGGCGCGGATGGGGTCGCCGAGCAGGCGGACGGTGGTCATCGCCACGGCGAAGATCGTGTACGCGAGCGGCGCGGCGGCCGGGTCCGTGTCGAGGATCCAGCGGGCGTGCAGCGCGGCCCAGTCGATGGCGGCGCCCTCGCTGAGGTGCCCCGCGAAGGCGGCCACAGCTGCTGGGCCGGATGGGCCTCGACGGCGCCAGGGTGCTCGACTCGCACCAGCACCAGCTGTCCGGCGGCATGCGCCAGCGGGTCGGCATCATGCTGGCCCTGGTGCT
>NZ_JBEXUP010000291.1:0-1902 GCF_040614375.1 Nonomuraea sp. NPDC005983 | reverse complement strand
GGTGCCCGCCGGCGGCTTCGGCGCTCGCGCCACGAAGACCGTCCGCGCGCCTTCCAGGACAACCGTCTTGCCCGGCTTGCCGCTGACGGTCAGCCCGGATCCGACATGCGGTCCCGCCCCATGGCGTGCCCGCCGTCGCCGCCGAGGACGTCATCGGCTGGCAGGTCTCGACGTGCGGGCTCCGCGTCGCGAGGACGGCCTGGAGCTCCTGTGCCACGTCGGGCCCGCGTCCGCGCGCCCCCGGCCACGGTCACATCTTGAAGTGGGTCCAGCCGCTCCGCCAGGTGCCGTTGTTGAACGACCCCCCGGTGCAGCTCAGGTTGTGGCACATCTGGGTGTTTCGGTTGATGCGGCTCACCTTTCCCGAGGGGTGGCCGTAATAGGACACCCGCCACTTGTAGACGTAGGGCCCCGTGGACGACGAGCCGGCCTTCACGCACTGCTCGAACTTGACGGCCTTGTTGAAGGCGCGTTCGCGGAAGTAGATGTCCTTGCGCCCCTCGGTCTTGTCGATCTTGGCGATCTTGACGTCCCACGTGCGCCGGGGGATGCTGACGACGGTCTCGCGCGCCTTGTTGCCTTTGAAGCACCTGCCATGGCTTCCACCGGGACCAAGCAGGTACTCCTCCCAGGACGCGGACGCGGACGCGGACGCCGCGGGCGCGACAGCCATCGTCGAGACGGCCGCGAACGAACCGAGGGTCATCGCCAGGCATGACAGGACCCTCTTGCGGACGATATCCATCTGTTTCCTTCCCTTCGGGCCTACCAGGAACCAGCCCTCGCCGAGTCGGGCGACATGCGCACCTGATCGCAAACAGGCTCTCCTGGTCCATTGAGGTACGCCCGAAGCGTCCCACCTGGCTATTTAGTTTCGCTTTTGCTTTGATATGAGGTCCGAGGAACAGCGGCACAGCTCAGCTGCGCTCGAAGGGATTGAAGCCCCAAGGATCGTGGTGCGGCTCGCCGCGCTCGCGCAGCTCGATCTGATACGCCCGCCAGATGTCGGCCTCTCTTAACGGCGCCGGGGCGCGGAAGCGCAGCGCTCCGGACCGGGCCCGTTCGCGGTACCTGCGGTTGAAGGCGGCATACGACAGGTCCGGCTCGGCCAGGCGGCGTCGTGCGACCCACAAGGCTAGGCTGACCATGCCCTGCAGATCGAACCCCACGATCCGTCGAACCTGATCGGGGACCAACCGGCCAAAGGCCGCCCGTAACGCCATTCGTCGGTTCGCGCCGCCCCTGCGCGCGGCTCCGAACAGCCGGTACAGGGTCGTCGCCTCCAGGGTGAGCACCGCGCCTCAATACCCTCGGTCCCCACGACGGCGATCAAGCTGAAGCGGATGCCGTGGTCCTGAAGGCGGCTGATGCCGCGCACGATCCGGTCGAAGGCATGCTGGCCGAGTAGATCCACCCGCCTGGCGGTGCCGCTGGACGCGATCCCGGCACCGTCTCCTTGCCGGCGGGAGTCCAGGTGGTCGGCGCGGACCTCGCCCGCCCCGAAACCTTGGGGCCGACTCTGACCGGTGTGTCCAAGGTGTTCCTGTACGCCGCGCGCGACGGTGTCGGCGGTTTCGTGGCCGAGGCCTGTGAGGCGGGCGTCGAGCACATCGTGCTGCTGTCAGCGCAGGGGGCGTCGGCGGGGTCCGAGGATCCGATCGCGCGGATGCACGGCGTGGCGGAGCGGGACGTGGCCGGTTCGGAGATCGCGTGGACGTTCCTGCGGCCCGGCGCTTTCGCCACCAACACGCTGCAGTGGGCCGCGTCGATCAGGGCCGAAGGCGTGGTGCGCGACCCGTTCCCGGACGCGCAGGTGGCCGCGGTCCACGAGGCCGACATCGCGGCGGTCGCCGTGCGGGCGCTGCTGGATCCCGGCCACCAAGGGGCCGTGCATGTTCTGAC
>NZ_JBEXUP010000290.1:0-2066 GCF_040614375.1 Nonomuraea sp. NPDC005983 | reverse complement strand
GTGGCTCCCCCTGGTGTGGGGGCGTTGCGCCCGGCCCCGGGGGGGGGGGGGGGGGGGGGGGGGGGGGGGGGGCCCCCCCCCCCCCCCCGCCGCCCCCCCCCCCCCCCCCCCGGCCGCGTTGTTGTCAGCCGCGCGGCTTCTCCCGCATCTCGAACGTCTCGATGACGTCGTCGATCTTGAGGTCGTTGTAGCCGACCCCGATGCCGCACTCGAAGCCCTCGCGGACCTCGGTCGCGTCTTCCTTGAAGCGCCGCAGCGACGAGACGGTCAGGTTGTCGGCGATGACGACGCCGTCGCGGATCACCCTGGCCTTGCTGTTGCGGACGATCAGGCCGGAGCGGACCAGCGAACCGGCGATGTTGCCGATCTTCGGCACCTTGAAGATCTCGCGGACCTCCGCCGTGCCCATCTGGACCTCTTCGAACTCGGGCTTGAGCATGCCCTTGAGCGCCGCCTCGATCTCCTCGATCGCCTGGTAGATGACCGAGTAGTAGCGGATGTCGACGCCCTCGCGCTCGGCCAGGTCGCGCGCCCGAGGCTCGGGGCGGACGTTGAAGCCGATGATGACCGCGTTGTCGTCGGCGACGGCCAGGTTGACGTCGTACTCGGTGATCGCACCGACGGCGCGGTGCAGGACACGGAGCCTGACCTCGTCGCCGACGTCGATCTTGAGCAGGGCGTCTTCCAGGGCCTCCACCGAACCGGACACGTCACCCTTGATGATGAGCTTGAGCTCGTCGACGCGGCCCTTCTCGAGGTCGCTGAACAGCTCCTCGAGGGTGCGGCGACGGCTCGACTTCGCCATGTCGGCGCTGCGCTTGCGCGCCGCGCGCTGCTGGGCGATCTGCCGGGCCATCCGGTCGTCGGTGACGACGATGAAGTTGTCACCGGCGCTCGGCACGGCCGTCAGACCCATCACCAGGACCGGACGGGACGGCGGGGCCTCATCGACCGGCTCGCCGTTGTCGTCGAGCATCGCGCGGACGCGGCCGAAGGCCTCGCCACACACGATCGAGTCGCCGACGCGGAGCGTGCCGCGCTGGACCAGGACGGTCGCGACAGGGCCGCGGCCCTTGTCGAGGTGTGCCTCGATCGCGATGCCCTGGGCGTCCATCGTCGGGTTGGCCCGCAGGTCGAGCTCGGCGTCGGCGGTCAGCAGGATCGCCTCGAGCAGTTGGTCGATGCCCGTGCCGTTCTTGGCCGAGATGTCGACGAACAGCGTCGAGCCGCCGTACTCCTCCGCCACCAGGCCGTACTCGGTGAGCTGCGCCCTGACCTTGTTGGGGTCGGCGCCCTCCTTGTCGACCTTGTTGACCGCGACCACGACCGGCACGTCGGCCGCCTGGGCGTGGTTGAGCGCCTCGATGGTCTGCGGCTTCACACCGTCGTCGGCCGCGACCACCAGCACCGCGATGTCGGTGGACTTGGCGCCACGGGCACGCATGGCGGTGAACGCCTCGTGACCCGGGGTGTCGATGAAGGTGATCTTCCGGTCTTCGCCCTCGTGCTCGGTGGCGACCTGGTAAGCGCCGATGTGCTGGGTGATGCCACCCGCCTCGCGCGCCACCACGTTGGTCTTGCGGATGGCGTCGAGCAGCTTGGTCTTACCGTGGTCGACGTGACCCATGACGGTCACGACCGGCGGACGCGCGGCGAGGTCGCCCTCGTCGCCCTCGTCCTCGCCGAACTCGATGTCGAAGGCCTCGAGAAGCTCGCGGTCCTCCTCCTCCGGGCTGACGACCTGGATGTTGTAGTCGAGCTCCTGGCCGAGCAGCTGCAGGGTCTCCTCGTTGACCGACTGCGTGGCGGTCACCATCTCGCCGAGGTGCAGCATGATCTGCACCAGCGAGGCCGGGTTCGCACCGATGCGGTCGGCGAAGTCGGACAGCGACGCACCGCGCGGGAGGCGGATCGTCGCGCCGTTGCCACGAGCGACCTGCACGCCGCCGATCGCCGGCGCCGACATGTTGTCGAACTCCTGGCGCCTCTGGCGCTTGGACTTGCGACCACGCGCGGGACGGCCACCAGGGCGACCGAACGCGCCCGCCGTGCCACCGCCGCGACCG
>NZ_JBEXUP010000289.1:0-2081 GCF_040614375.1 Nonomuraea sp. NPDC005983 | reverse complement strand
CCGAGGCCGGCAAGCGCGTCGGCGCCGCCCGCAAGGCGATCAACGAGGCGCTCGCCGCCCGCCAGGCCGAGCTGGAGGCCGAGCGCGACGCCCGGGTGCTCGTCGAGGAGGCCGTCGACGTCACCCTGCCGTGGGATCGGCAGCCGCGCGGCGCCCGCCACCCGCTGACCACGATGCAGGAGCGCATCGCCGACACGTTCGTCTCGATGGGCTACGAAGTGGCCGAGGGCCCCGAGCTCGAAGGCGAGTGGTTCAACTTCGACGCGCTCAACATCGCCAAGGACCACCCGGCCCGCTCCGAGCACGACACGTTCTTCGTCGAGTCCACCGACTCGGGCATGGTGCTGCGCACGCAGACCTCGCCGGTGCAGATCAGGGCGCTGTTGCAGCGCGAGCTGCCCGTGTACGTGATCTCCCCGGGCAAGGTGTTCCGCACCGACGAGCTCGACGCCACCCACACCCCGGTCTTCCACCAGGTCGAGGGGCTGGCGGTCGACGAGGGGCTGACGATGGCCCACCTGAAGGGCACCCTCGACCGGTTCGCCGAGGTGATGTTCGGTGAGGGCATCTCGACGCGGTTCCGTCCGAACTACTTCCCCTTCACCGAGCCGTCGGCCGAGATGGACCTCAAGTGCTTCGTCTGCCGGGGCGCGTCGGCCGTCCCCGGCAACCCGCCCTGCCGCACCTGCAAGTCGGAGGGCTGGATCGAGTGGGGCGGCTGCGGCATGGTCAACCCGCGCGTGCTGATCGCCTGCGGGGTCGATCCGTCCAGGTACTCGGGGTTCGCGTTCGGCATGGGCATCGAGCGGACCCTGATGTTCCGCCACAACGTCGAGGACATGCGCGACATGGTCGAGGGAGACGTGCGCTTCACGCTCCCGTTCGGAATGGAGATCTGATGAGGGTCCCGCTCTCCTGGCTGCGGGAGTTCGTCGATCTCCCGGCGGCCACCGCGCAAGAGGTGGCCGACAGGCTCACCGCCGCAGGGCTCAAGCTCGAGTCGATCACCTCGCACGGCCACGACGTGAAGAACGTCGTCGTCGGCGAGGTGCTCGAGATCGAGGAGCTCACCGGCTTCAAGAAGCCCATCAGGCACTGCAAGGTCGAGGTGGGGGAGGCGACGCCGCGCGAGATCGTCTGCGGCGCCACCAACTTCGTCGTCGGCGACCGGGTGCCGGTCGTGCTGCCGGGCGGCGTGCTGCCCGGCGGGTTCGAGGTCGGTGCGCGCAAGACGTACGGGCGCATGTCCGAGGGCATGATCTGCTCCGAGCGCGAGCTGGGCCTCGGCGACGACCACAACGGCATCATGGTCCTGCCCGTCGGCACGCCGATCGGCGCCGACGTGGTCGAGCTGCTCGGCCTGCGTGACGACGTCATCGAGCTGGAGATCACCCCCGACGTCGGCTACGCGCTGTCGATCAGGGGCGTGGCCCGCGAGGTGGCGACCGCGTTCGGCGTGCCGTTCCGCGACCCCGCCGACGTCGAGCTGCCCGCCGAAGGCGAGCGGTCCTGGCCCGCGTCCATCGCCGACCCGTCCGCGTGCGACCGGTTCGTCCTGCGCGAGGTCACCGGCTTCGACCCGGCCGCGCAGAGCCCGCTGTGGATGCGCGTGCGGCTGACCAGGGCGGGCATGCGGCCCGTCTCGCTGGCCGTCGACATCACCAACTACCTGATGCTGGAACTCGGCCAGCCGCTGCACGCCTTCGACCGGTCGAAGCTGACCGGCGAGATCGTGGTTCGCCGCGCGCAGCCGGGCGAGCGGCTCGAGACCCTCGACCACGTGGTGCGCAAGCTCAACCCCGACGACATCCTGATCACCGACCAGTCCGGGCCGATCTCGATGGCGGGCACCATGGGCGGGCTGGAGACCGAGATCTCCGACGCGTCCACCGACATCGTGATCGAGGCCGCGCACTTCTCCGCCACCGGCATCTCCCGCGAGTCGCGCAGGCACAACCTGGTGTCGGAGGCGTCCAAGCGGTTCGAACGCGGCGTCGACCGCGAGCTGCCGCTGGTCGCCTCGTGGCGGGCCGTGCAGCTCCTCACCGTGAAGTGGAGCGAGCTCGCCGGGCCATGCGTCG
>NZ_JBEXUP010000288.1:0-2090 GCF_040614375.1 Nonomuraea sp. NPDC005983 | reverse complement strand
GCCCGGGGGCGCGGCGGCGGCCAGCCTGAACACGGTGGCGTGCCGGATCGTCCCGTCCTCCTCGCGCCAGGGCGCGGGCATCCGCAGGACACGGCGCGGCGCGTCGGTCACGGCCGCGATCGCGTCCTCCAGCGGCAGCCCGCACGCCAGCAGCTTGGTGAGCGTGGTGGCCAGGTCGTGCACGGGACCTGTGATGTTCCTGACGTGGATGTCGGTGCTGATGGAGTGCGGCGGGAACCCGGCCGCCACGGCGCGGGCGGCCACCTCGAAGCTGAAGCTGGCGGCGCCGTGCCCGACGTCCAGCAGCACGCCCCGGTCGAGCGCGCGGGCCAGCGCGGGCGCCGGCCTGCCGTCGGGGAGCCACGGGCGGCCGGTCTTGCCGTGATAGCAGTGGGTGATCACGTCGCCCTCGTCCAGCAGGTCGAGCACGTCCTCGATGAGCGGCGGCGCCTCCCCGACGTGCACCAGCAGCGGCAGGCCCGCCTCCCTGGCGGCCAGCCGGCCGAGCTGGAGCGGCTGCAACCCCATCGCGCCCACGATCGCGCCGCTGGAGCGGACCTTCACCCCGCACACCAGGCCGCGGTGCCGGTCGATGGCCGCGAGCGTCCTGTCGACGTCGACGAAGCTCGGGTCGGCGGTCTCGCGCAGGTGGACCAGCCCGTGCGAGCCGATGTTGAGCCACGCCCGCACCTCGGTCTCGGCGGCCGGGACGACGTAGCGGGCCAGCCCGTCGACGGTGGCCTCGCCCGCGCTGCCCGCGTCGGCCAGCACGTGCACGCCCTGCTCCAGGCCGACCCGGTCGGCCGGGACGCTGATCTGCGTCATCCCGTCGTACACGTGGGCGTGCAGGTCCACCCAGCCGGGGCCGACGTAGAGGTCTCCCGGCCGCTCGCCGGTCGGCTCCAGGACGGCCCTCCCGTCGCCGAGCACCAGGCGGGCGGGGGAGGAGCCGATCACGTTCAGCGGTTCGTTCACGCCAGGGCCTCCGCGACGGCGGCGTTGTGGAAGGTGGTGCGGGTCCTGTTTGAAACCCTGCGAGCTGTACTCGACGCCGGGCTCCGCGCGCAGGGGCAGCCCGACCAGGGAGTCGAGCAGCTCCTGCCGGATGTGACAGCGGCGGAAGAGCGGCTGCTGGCCGCTGAGTTCATCGACTCCCGTCCGAAAAAGGTTGACGCGTTCAGCCGAAACGGGCGATATTCAACCACGCGATACGACATTTCACCAGATAAAACGGAGCGGGATTGATCGCGGTCGCTGCCCGGCGGCCGCACCTACCCGAAGGCTTACCACCGATGAACCTGGCTTCCAGCTACGTGTGCGACGACTGCCACGCCCGCGTGCCGCTCCAGACGCCCGCCCTGCTCTGCGAGGCGTGCGGCGGCCTGCTCGAGATCGACTACGACCTCGGCGCCGCCGACCCCGGCGCGATCACGGCGCGGGCGGCCGCCAACCGCCGGCTCGGCCTGTGGCGCTGGTCCGACCTGCTGCCCCTGCCCGACGGCGCCGAGCCGCTGCACCTCGGCGAGGGCGACACCCCGCTGATGCGCACCAGAAGGCTCGGCCGCCACGTGGGCCTGCCCGAGCTGCTGATCAAGAACGACACCCTGATGCCCACCGGCAGCTTCAAGGACCGCGGCTTCTCCGTCGCCGTCGGCTTCGCCCGCGCGCTCGGCGTGCAGCAGGCCTTCACCTACAGCTCCGGAAACGCCGGAGCGTCGTTCGCGGCCTACGCCGCCAGAGCCGGCATCGAGGCGACCGTCCTGGTGGAGGACGTGGCCAACGAGTCGAAGATCTCCGCCATCAGCCTCAGCGGCGCCCGCGTGCTCCGGCTCCGCTACCGCTCGAGCCTGGAGGTCTTCGCCGGGGTGAGCGCCCTGTCGGAGTCCGGTCTCTACTGCTTCGTCAACTTCATCAACCCGGTCCGCCACGAGGGCATGAAGACCTACGCCTACGAGGTCTGCGAGGCGCTCGACTGGCGCGCGCCCGACGTGATGGTGAGCACCTCCGCCGTCTGGGCGACGCCCAGCGCGGCGGTCGGCTCGTCCAGGATGATCACCTTCGGGTCGCCGAGCAGCGACCTGGCGATGGCC
>NZ_JBEXUP010000287.1:0-2215 GCF_040614375.1 Nonomuraea sp. NPDC005983 | reverse complement strand
CTCGGTCAGATACCGGTCAGTCTGCGCGTAGGACGTCCTGGCCCCGTCGGCATGGTGGCGGTGGCGCCGCCACGCCAGCGCCTTGTTCCACACCAACCGTACACAGCCGAACGTGCGATTCAGCACCGCAGCCTGCTCGGGGGTGGGATAGACCCGCACCCTGTACGCCGTACGCATGTTCGTGTTTTACCGGATCGCAGAAGGATCCGTCAGCGAAAGGGAGAAGGTGAGGTTTTGTGCGCTTTGCGCCCTGGGTGTCCCGGCTCCGCCGGGCCACCCCTTGCGGGGTCCGGATTCCTCCCGGCCCTAATGACCGACTTCCTCTGGAGGTCATGGTGAAGCACCACTGGGAATCCCAGGGGCACCTTATCGTCACACACGGCTTCGACATCGGCAGACCCGATGTGTCCGGCCGTACTCGTCCCGACGACTTTCTGCTCTCGCTGTCCTGGACCGAGGGGGACGTGCTCGGCATCGGGGCCACCTCCCCGTGCGTCTGGAGCGGCGTGCGCGGACGCTGACCCGGGGTGTTATCTTGCAGCCGTGGCGAGCGAGGATCCCGACGGGCTGGTGGAGGCGTTCCTGCGCGAGCCCCGCCGCTACACCAGCCACCAGGTCGCCGACATGGCCGGCGTCCCGTTCTACCGTGCCCGCAGGTTCTGGCGGGCGCTCGGGTTCGCGAACGTCGCCGACGACGCCGTGGAGTTCACCGACTCCGACGTGGAGGCGCTGCGGACCCTTCTCGGCATGGTCAGCGACGGCGTCTACGACGAGGAGCACGTCCTCCTGCTGGCGAGGTCGATCGGCAGGGCGACGGCGCGGCTGGCCGAGTCGCAGGCGGAGCTGGGCGCGGAGGCGCTGGACCAGGCGGGCGTGCCGCTGGCCGAGCGGCCAAGGGCGTGGCGCAGGCGGGCGGAGCGGGTGGTGCCCGACCTGGCGAGGCTGATGGTGTACGCGTGGCAGCGGCAGCTGGCGGCCTCGGCGCACCGGCTCTCCGAACAGGAGACGAGCGCGGTGCGGCTGGCCGTCGGGTTCGCCGACCTGGTCGGGTTCACCCGGCTGAGCAGGCAGATCACGGAGACCGAGCTGGCCGGGCTGGTCGACAGGTTCGAGGGGCGCTCGGCGGACGTGGTGACCTCGTCCGGCGGGCGGGTGGTCAAGACGCTGGGCGATTCGGTGCTGTTCGTGGCGGTCAAGGCGCACGAGGCCGCGGAGATCGCGCTGCGCCTGATCGAGTCCCACGCGAAGGTTAAGGGCATGCCGGAGCTGCGGGTGGGCCTGGCCGTGGGCCCGGTGGTCGGGCGGATGGGCGACGTGTTCGGCACCACGGTGAACCTGGCGAGCAGGCTGACCGCGTTGGCCCGTCCCGGGACGATCCTGGCCGACCCGGAGATGGCCGAGGAGCTGGAGGGCGACAGGGCGTTCGACCTGCGTCCGGTGAACCGCCTCTCGGTCCGCGGTCTGGGCGAGCTGGCCCCGTTCACGATCACCCGGAAGACGGCGCGCTAGTCCGGGCAACCCTGGGCGTCGCCGGATGCGTCACTACCGTCGTCAGGACGACGACGGGAGACTCTACGTGGCAGATCGGGCGACATATCAGGACTTCGTGGCGACACGGTCGGACCGGCTGTTACGCACCGCGTACCTCCTCACCCGCAACTGGGCGACCGCCGAGGACCTGCTGCAGGAGTCGCTGGCCAAGGCGTGGTTCGCCTGGCCGGGCGTGGACGAGCCAGAGCCGTACGTGCGCAGGGTGATGGTGACCACTTACACCTCCTGGTGGCGCCGACGCTGGAGGCGGGAGCTGCCCAGTGACACGCTGCCCGACGAGCCGTCCAGCGACACGGTGAGCGACGAGCGGGAGATGCTCTGGCAGGCGGTGGGCAGGCTGCCCGCCAGGCAGCGCGCCGTGGTCGTGCTGCGTTTCTACGAGGATCTGCCGGTCACGGAGGTGGCCAGGCTGCTCGGTTGCGAGCCGGGCACGGTGAAGAGCCAGACCGCCAAGGCGCTGGCCAAGCTGCGGGTGGACGATTCGATCGTGAAGGAGCTGCACCGATGACCGTTCAGGATCTGCGGGACGTGCTGCACGAGCACGGCGAGAGCCCGTCCCCCGCCAACCCGGCCAGGCACAAGCAGGTGCGCGCGCGCATCGACGCGATCCGCCGGCGCAGGCGGGTGACGGCGATCGGCGCGGCGGCCACGGCGCTGCTCGGGG
>NZ_JBEXUP010000286.1:0-2295 GCF_040614375.1 Nonomuraea sp. NPDC005983 | reverse complement strand
GTCGCCGCCGGCGCGCCCGCGCAGGTCACGCTGGAGGAGACGGTCAGCGCGTGCGAGGAGCGGTTCGCCGCCGCGGTGGCCGGGGCCGACCTGGCGGCGGCGGCGCGGGTGGTGCTCGACTTAGAGGCCGAGATCGTCAAGTGGGCCGCCGACACCGAGGAGGACTCCGGCGGCGTCGACCAGGCCAGAGAGCTGATGCGCCTGCTGATCGGCAGGCTCGGCGAGACCGCAGCGACGGCCGGTCTCCGCGCGCTCGTCGAGTCGCTGCTCGCGCTCCGCGACGAGCTGCGCGAACAGGGCCGATACGCGGTCGCCGACGCGCTGCGGGCGGCGATGCACGAGGGCGGCGTCGTGGTCGAGGACGCACCTGACGGCCCCCGCTGGACCTCGACGGCGACCCGCTGAGCCTGCCGGCCCGCCCGGCGCACAGCCTGCCGGCCAGCCCGCCCACCAGCCCGGCCCGCTGCTCCGACCCTGGGCCGCCCACGCGGGCGCCCGCCGGCTCCCGGCCGCGTGACCTGCGCCTTCCCCGGCGAACGGGCCTAGGCTGGAGGGAGAAGGGACACATCATGGCCACCAGCATCGTCCTCGTCGTCCTGGCCGTCCTCGCCCTGTGGGTCGTGCTCAGCGGGGTCAGGATCGTCAACCAGGTGGAACGAGGCATAGTCTTCCGCTTCGGCCTAGCCCAGAAGCAGGTGCGACAGCCGGGGCTCAACGTCATCATCCCGTTCGTGGACCGGATGAAGAAGATGAACGTCCAGATCGTCACCATGCCCGTCCCCACGCAGGAGGGCATCACGCGCGACAACGTGTCCGTCAGGGTCGACGCCGTCGTCTACTTCCGCGTGCAGGACCCGCTGCGGGCCGCCATCGAGGTGCAGAACTACCTGTTCGCGGTCGAGCAGGTGGCGCAGACCTCGCTCCGCTCGATCATCGGCAAGAGCGAGATGGACGACCTGCTGTCCAACCGGGAGGAACTGAACAAGGGCCTCGCCCTCGTCATCGACAGCCCGGCGCTCGGCTGGGGCATCCACATCGACCGCGTCGAGATCAAGGACGTGCAGCTGCCCGAGACGATGAAGCGCTCGATGTCGCGCCAGGCCGAGGCCGAGCGTGAGCGGCGGGCGCGCGTCATCACCGCCGACGGCGAGCTGCAGGCCGCCCAGAAGCTCGCGGACGCCTCCACCATCATGTCCGGCCAGCCTGCCGCGCTGCAGCTGCGGCTGCTGCAGACCGTCGTGGAGGTCGCCGCCGAGAAGACCAGCACCCTGGTCATGCCGGTGCCCGTGGAGCTGCTGCGCTTCTTCGACCGTGTCGCCCCGGACAAGGAGTCGGTGCGCGAGGCGTCCGCACGGGCGCGGGTGCCGGAGCAGGCGGCGGTCACCCGGGAGGAGCCCGCCACGCCGTCGCTGCCGCCGCTGGACGACCTGCGCGGCGTCCTCCCACCCCAGCACGCCCCTGGAGCGGCGGCGTCAGCCACACCACCCGGCGACGCCGGCCGCACTCCCCGCTGAAACGGCGCACCCGGCCTGATGCGTCCGCTTCGTCCCGGGTGTGCGGCTCAGGGCTGAGCGGCCGTGGCCGGTGGCTGGGCGACTGTCAGGTTCAGCAGCGGCGTCAGCGAAGGCGCCGTCCGGAGCTCGCCGGCTTCGGCGATCAGAGCCGTCACCTGGTCGTCCGGGAGGGCGCGGGTCGCGTTGGCGCGGAACTTCACCGCCAGCTCCTCCCGCGTGAGCGGGTGTTCGGGCCCGCCGCGCGAGGAGTCGACGCGGTGCTCCCTGGTGGACCCGTCGCGCAGCCGTACCCGCAGGACGGCGGCGAACGCGCGGGGGAAGATCTCCGACGCCCGCTCGTCCGCCACGCAGCGCACCCGCTGCGCCAGCGCCAGCCGGTCGGGGTCCAGGGCGGCGAAGTCGTCCAGCGAGAGCCCCAGCCCGCCGCCGCCGCGCAGAGCGGCCGCGACCGTGTACGGGCCGGAGAACTTCGCGTGGTACGCCGAGCGCGGGCGGACCTTGTCCTCGCGGGGCTCGGCGATCGTCCGCAGCACGGGGGCCGCGACGCCCAGCTCGGCGTCCTCGACGTCCTCGGGGGAGACGCCGGACGCGCGCAGGGCCAGCGCGCAGTCGATGCCCGGGTGGGTGAAGTGGTTCGTCGGGTACGGCTTGTAGACCGTGCGCAGCAGTTCCCACCGCTCGCCCAGCCCTGACCGGCGCGGCGACCGCGTTCAGCCCCACCTCCAGCTCCTCGAGCGTGCAGGCCCAGCCGCGCTCCCTGATCTGCGCCAGGCCCAGCCCG
>NZ_JBEXUP010000285.1:0-2373 GCF_040614375.1 Nonomuraea sp. NPDC005983 | reverse complement strand
ACCCCGACGGCGCCCCGGTCTACGTGTCGCCGTACTCCTCCGAGTGCTCCACGAAGTACAGAGTTACGTCCACCGGTCTTGTGGGACTGCGGAGGGTTCGGTTGAGGTGGGGCCGGGCTGGCAGGCTGCACTCGTGGCCCTCAACGATGCCTGGCAGCAGGATGGCCGATCGCCACGGGCATCGTGGAAGGCGCCTGCCGCCACCTGATCGGCGACCGCCTGGACATCACCGGAGCCCGATGGTCACTGGGCGGCGCCGAAGCCGTCCTGAGACTCCGCGCACTGCTCGCCAACGGCGACTTCGACCGTTACTGGACCTTCCACCTCGACCAAGAACACCAGCGCAACCACCGGGCCCGCTACCGACTCGCTGCTTGATCTACGAGGTCAGTCTCAGCAATCTGCACCCGCCGCGCACTGTCCCCAGTCGAGCGCGAGCCGCCCGCAGGTGTGCCTTTCGCCCTTGAACAGCAGGCCCGCAGCCTGCCCGCAGCCGCGCGATGTCCGCAACCCCGTGCCCAGTGGCGCCCGCAGGAGCGCGCGCACAACCGACAGATGCCTCACAAGTGCGCGTTTTATGCGTTCGGGTCCCAGTCTGCGAGCTGCTCCATCGGCTCGGTGTCGCCGGTGGTCTCCAGGCCGTCGAGCGGGACGCGCTCGTAGAAGTAGAGGACCAGTTCGCTCGCTGCGCCTCGCATCGCCATGCCGCCCGGCTCCGCGTCGGCGGCGAGGTCGTCGCAGCGGACGCCGTCGGCGTTGAGGGTCAGGCGCCAGGAGCGGCCCTCGGTCGTGTGCAGGTCGATGGTCGCCGGCTTGAACGGCCAGGGGACGGTCGTCGCCGAGACGGTCGTCAGGAACTCGTCGACGCCCTCGACCGCGACGTCCGTCGGCAGCGGCTGTGCGGCCCCCTGGGTGAGCTGGGCGTCGTAGGTGTGGACGGCGATCTCCTGGATCTGGTGCCGGGCCACGGCTCCGCTGGTCTCCGGGGCCTGCGAGCGGCCCCACCAGGTCCAGCAGCCGCGGTCCGGGCCGGCCTCGCGCATCGCGTCGAGCATGAGCTCGGTCGACTCGGCGAGCCAGGCGTCCAGGGCTTCGCGGTCGCGGGGCGCGGTCGGGGCGCCCTTCGGGTCCGTCCTCGCCGGGGGCTCAGCGCCCGGGCCCGCCGCGACGATGGCGGCCTGGCGGCGGCGGCCGTCGCCGAGGTGCTGCGCCAGTTCGCGCAGCGTCCAGTCCGGGCAGGTCGGGACCTGGACGTCAAGGTCGGGGGCGGACGCGATCGCGGCGCGGAACGCGGCCGAGCGGTCTTCGATCAGCCGCAGGACCTCGGGGAACTCCAAAATGTTTTGCACCTCGGTTGTGTATCACGGCGCTCCGGCCGCCGGGTAACGAAATTGTCGGACGAACGCGTCGACGGCCGGGCGGAGCGCCGGCGCCGAAGTCGTCCTGAGACTCCGCGCACTGCTCGCCAACGGCGACTTCGACCGCTACTGGACCTACCATCTGGGCCAAGAGCACCAGCGCAACCACCAGGCCCGCTACCAACTCGCTGCTTGACCTACGAAGTCACTCCCAGCAATCCGCACCCCTGGCCGATGTCAGCGGCCTGAGTAGCGTGCGGCCCAGCGGCGCCAGCGCCAGAGGAGTGAAACGAGAGCTAGTGCTCTGACCGGGAATGTTCACCGGATGGGCCCGGGGTAGCCTGCGCCCGTGAAGGTCTATCCCCTCTGGCACATCAGCCACCAGAACGAAGCCGGCCCCAACGACGAGACGATTCACCTCGACGACGAGGGCGTGTTCATCAACGAGCAGGACGGCGACGACGTCAAGCTGCTCGGCATCTACTCCTCCGAGGCCGTGGCCGAAGAGCGGATCCGCCGCGCGCGTCTTCTACCGGGCTTCGCCGACGAGCCAGACTGCTTCCAGATCGGAGAGTACGACCTCGATGAGGACCACTGGACCGAGGGCTTCGTCCGCGTGCCGGTCTAGGCCTTCGGGTGAGCGACCCTGCAGAGGCAGGCCGTTCACGCCGCTTCGGTGAATGTCCTTCCTCCCCAGCGAAGGCCCTTTCGCTGCGGATGCGCGCGCGTTCCTTGCGTTGGGCGGCCAGGACGTCGGGATGGCGGGCGTTCGCGTTGCGCCAGCGCAGGTAGGCGTGCAGCGCGCGGGTCTGGACCGTGTGGTTCGGATAGTTCGAGTTGGCGAGCGTGAACTGTCGCAGCGGTCCGAAGTGCGCCTCGATCGGGTTCGCCCAGGACGCGTTGGTGGGCGTGAAGCACAGGTGGACGTTGTTGTTCTTCGCCCAGCGCAGGATCTTCTTGCCGTTGTGGGCGGACAGGTTGTCGAGGATCACGTAGACCGGGGCGCCGTCGGGGC
>NZ_JBEXUP010000284.1:0-2449 GCF_040614375.1 Nonomuraea sp. NPDC005983 | reverse complement strand
TCTCGGCCACAGGGTCCCTTCCTCGCGGGGGCGATCACGGTGATCATACCTGTGAAAAGTTGTCGCCATGGGTGACATGAGAGACGAAAACTGTTACGCCCGCCGACAAGCCCTTCCAGGGCCTGGCGAAGGGCGGTGCCAGGATCGCGACCACGATGGCCTTCGTCCGCCTGGTCAAGGACCTGATGAAGGAGCCGGAGACCGGACGCCGCTGGGTGCCGATCGTCCCCGACGAGGCCCGGACGTTCGGCATGGAGTCGCTGTTCCCGACCGCGAAGATCTACTCGCCGCTGGGCCAGCGCTACGACGCCGTCGACCGCGAGCTGCTGCTGTCGTACAAGGAGGCGGTCGACGGGCAGATCCTCATCGAGGGCATCACCGAGGCCGGGTCGATGGCGTCCTTCACCGCCGCCGCGTCGAGCTACGCCACGCACGGCGAGGCGATGATCCCCTTCTACATCTTCTACTCGATGTTCGGCTGGCAGCGAACCGGCGACCAGATGTGGGCGCTCGCCGACCAGCTGGGCCGCGGGTTCCTGATCGGCGCGACGGCCGGGCGCACCACGATGACGGGCGAGGGCCTCCAGCACGCCGACGGGCACTCCCAGCTGCTCGCCTCGGCCAACCCGGCCTGCCTGGCCTACGACCCGGCCTTCGGCTACGAGGTCGGCGTGATCGTCCGCGAGGGGCTGCGGCGGATGTACGGCGAGGCGGGCGAGGACGTCTTCTACTACCTCACCCTCTACAACGAGCCGCTGCCTCAGCCCGCGATGCCCGACGGCGTCGAGGAGGGCATCCTCAAGGGCCTCTACCGCTACTCCGCGAACGGCGGCGCCGCGCACCTGCTGGCCAGCGGCACCGCCATCCACTGGGCGCTGGCCGCACAGCAACTGCTCCAGGACGAGTACGGCCTGGGGGTGGACGTCTGGTCCGTCACCTCCTGGAGCGAGCTGCGCCGCGAGGCCATGGCCACGTCCGGCGTGCCCTACCTCCAGCAGGCCATGGCCGGGGCCGAGGGGCCGGTCGTCGCGGTGAGCGACTGGATGCGGGCGGTGCCCGACCAGATCCAGCCGTGGATCGGCCGCCCGTGGACGTCGCTCGGCACCGACGGGTTCGGCCTGTCCGACACCCGCGAGGCGGCGCGCAGACACTTCGGCGTCGATCCGCGGTCGATCGCCGACGCGGTGATCAAGGCCGTCAAGTAGGTCGCCGTTCAGGCGTTCAGATGGCGCAGCACGGCCGCCACCCGGCGGTCGAGCTGGTCCGTGGGGGCGAGGTCGAGCTTGGCGAAGATGCTGCGGATGTGCTTGTGCACGGCCCCGTCCGTCACCACCAGGCGGGACGCGATCGCCACGTTGCCCAGCCCCTCGGCCATCAGCGCGAGCACCTGCCGCTCCCTGGCCGTCAGCCGGTCCAGCGGGTCGTCCTGGCGGCTGCGGGTGAACAGCTGCGCGACGACCTCCGGGTCGATCGCGGTGCCGCCTCCGGCCACCCGGTGCAGCGCCTCCACGAACTCCTCCACCCGGCCCACCCGCTCCTTGAGCAGGTATCCGACGCCGCCCACGCCGTCGGCCAGCAGATCGGTGGCGAAGGCCTGCTCGACGTAGGCCGACAGCACCAGCACCGCCAGCCCGGGGCGCACCCGCCTGGCCTCGACGGCCGCCCTGATCCCCTCGTCGGTGTGGGTGGGCGGCATCCGGACGTCCACGACCGCGACGTCCGGGCGGTGCTCCTGGACGGCGAGCAGGAACTCACTCGGGTTCGGCACGGCCGCCGCGACCTCGAACCCCTCGCCGCCCAGCAGCAGCGCGAGGCCCTCCCGCAGCAGGGCGTCGTCCTCGGCGATCACGATGCGCACGGGAGCTCCAGGGGGTCGTCGGTCATGATGCGCACGGGAGCTCCAGAGCGTCGTCGGTCATGATGCGCACGGGAGCTCCACAGCCAGCGTCGTCGGGCCGCCCGCCGGGCTGGCCAGGCTGACGGTCCCGTCGTGCGCCTCGGCCCGGTCGCGGATGCCGGCCAGGCCCGTCCCGGCGTCCTCGGCGGCTCCGCCCTTGCCGTCGTCGGTGACCAGGATGCGCAGCGTCCGTCCCGACTGCCGGACCTCGACCTGGGCGCTGGACGCGCCGCTGTGCCTGGAGACGTTCGTGAGCGCCTCCGCGACGGCGAAGTAGGCGGTGGCGGCCACCGAGATCGGCACGTTCCGCAGGTCGCCGGAGGTCACCCGGCACGGCACGGCGCAGTCGGCGGCCAGTGCGCTGAGCGCGCCGGACAGGCCGCGATCCTCCAGGATCGGCGGCAGGATGCCGCGCACGACCTCGCGCAGCTCGGCCAGCGCCTGCTCGGCGGCGGCCTGGGCGCGCTCCATCGCGGGCCGGGCGGCGGCCGGGTCGCGCTCCATCGCCCGGCGGGCCGCCGCCACCATGACCACCACGCCGACGAGCCGGTT
>NZ_JBEXUP010000283.1:0-2459 GCF_040614375.1 Nonomuraea sp. NPDC005983 | reverse complement strand
CTGCTCGGCGTCTCGACCCGGCGCGTCGACAAGCTGGTCGAGCAGCTCGGCATCAAGCACATCTCCAAAAGCCAGGTCTCGCAGATGGCCAAGACACTGGATGAGCAGGTCGAGGCGTTCCGCACCCGCGAGGACTTCGGCGTCGCCGAGGTGGGTGGCGGCGCTGTGGCGCAGCTGGTGCAGGTCGACACCGGCGTAGGTGTCGAGCAGGCCCCGGGCGCGGTCGTAGCCGAGGCGGGCGCGGCCGGTGTGCGGGCAGATGTCGCCGCCGGCCGGACGGCGGGCGGGGACGGGGCGGCGCTGGGCCAGGAACAGCGGTCCGTGCGTGCGCGCGCTGCCGTCGGGCAGGCGCAGCAGCCGGGGCAGCAGGTGAGCGGTGCCGGAGTCCCAGTAGACCCATTGAGTGGCGCCGCCCTTGGAGCGGACGGGGGCGCGCCGGTGCTCCAGGTCGAGGTCTTCGACGTTGAGGGCGAGGATCTCGGCGGCGCGGGCGGCGGTTTCGTAGAGCATCCGCCAGAGCGTCTTCTCGCGCAGCGGGATGTCGCGGCGTGACAGCAGACGGTGGATGGTGGTCTTGGCCACGGCGCGGGTCTCGTCGGCGGTTTCCTTGCGGCGTTCGGCGTCGGCCGGGACCGAGGGTGCGGCCCAGTGCTTCGTGGCCTGGCACCAGATCAGCCAGGAGGCGATGGCGGCGCGGTTGCGGTTCCAGGTCGCCGGCGCGCTCGCCCCCCACAGCTCGGCAAGCGCGCGGCCGATCTCGTCTTCGGTGACCTCGGCGAGCGGCCGGTCACGGCCGAGCAACACGGTGACGCGGTCGATGGCCGAGGCGTAGGCGCGGTGGGTGTTGGGGTTGGCCATGCGCGGGGTGGCCAGGAAGCGTCGGCGGCCGCGGCGAGGGTGACGTGCTCGCCGCGCAGGGCGGCGAGCTTCGGCGCCGCGCTCATGCCCGCCGCCGGGCGATGCTCGCTGAGCCGGCCCGGATGATGTACCGGATAACGTGCCGGAGTGGTGCACCGCCCCGGCGAGGGGTTCTCCTGGTCGCCGCGCCGTCATGATCGCGTATGTACGGGGTAATAGACCCTTATCCGGTACATGCGCCCCGGAGTGCTCTCGACATCCCAGACTGCCCCTCACCAGAGGCAACACCCGTTCATGATCCACTGAGTGTGGGTTTTGACCTAATGTGGGCCGGACCCCAGATAGCGCCGATAGACGTACGCCGGACTCCAGCCAACGTCACAGTCATGCCTGGTGGGAGCAATCTGCCGGCACGTGGGCGGGATCCCGCTCGCGCTGGACGCCGATTATGTGCGCATGCGGGCCGATGGCTCTTCTCTACATCCACTTTCCCGAATAGCGTTCCACGGGTAAGCGGGTGGCCTGTTAGGAGCGGGTGCGCGTAGCGAAGTCCCGGACGAACCGGTTGAGCAGGCGGGCGAATGCGGCCTGGTCCTCCTCCGTCCATTCCGCGGTGGCCTCGGCGATGACGGCGCGGCGGAAATCCCTGATCCGGGCGAGCGCAGCGCGGCCGTCCGTCGTCAGCGCGAGCAGTGAGCGACGGCCGTCGAGCTGGTCGGCCTCGCGCCGTAGTAGCCCTGCCTGGAGGGCTTGCCCGGCGAGTCTGCTGGAGCGCGGCTGGTCCACGTCCAGGATGGCCGCGGCGTCGGTGACCGTGAGCGTGTCGCCGTTCGCCTCTGCGGCCTCGATCACGTCGAGCAGTTCGTAGACGGCGTCGGGCAGGCCCGCGTGCTGCCCGATGGGTTCGCCACGCCGTTCGGACAGCCGGGCCAGCGTACGGCGGCGCTGGCTGCGGCGGATGCCGACGACGGCGGCCTCGATCTCGGCCACATAGGTGTCCGATTTGCCGGTCACGGGCCCTCCATGCATAGTAATAGACAACTACATGTCATCTTATATGGAGAGATAGCTCATGGATAAGCCTTTGGGCTACTGGCTCATGCACCTGCACAACCTGCTGGAGGAGCAGTTCGCCCGCACCCTCGCCGATCTCGGCCTCAGCCGACGTCAATGGCAGGCGCTCAACTTTCTGAGCCGCGGCGACGCCACGCGCGAGGAGCTCGCCACCGCGCTGGCCCACTTCTCCACGGATAGTGGGCCGGACCCGTTGGAGGGGTTGACCGCGCGGGGCTGGGCGGCCTCGACCGGCGGGGGTGCCGTCGCGCTCACCGAGGCGGGTCGCGCTACCCACTTGGAGGCGAGCAGGCGCGTTGAGGTGAGCCGGGCGACCGTACTGGGCGGGCTGACGCTCGACCAGTACGCCGAGACCATGCGGATCCTCTCGGTGATGGCGGGGAACGTCGAAGCCGACCTGGCCCGCTCGTGACACCCGCTTCGCCGCGCTCGCTAGTGGGCCGTCACGCAACCTTGGCCGGGTAACTGGTCCAGCTTCTGATCGGCGAACTGGCGGCGAAGTTCGTCTTGGGCTCCGCTCGAGCGTT
>NZ_JBEXUP010000282.1:0-2617 GCF_040614375.1 Nonomuraea sp. NPDC005983 | reverse complement strand
AGCGCGTGGGCGGTCGGGTAGCCCCGGTGCATTGCTGCACCAGGGCCCCCTCAGAACCGTGCGTGCGGGTCGTCCCCGCACACGGCTCAAGCAAGCCGCGAGGGCGGCGTGGTGAGCAGAAGTGCTGGTTGACTGCCTGCCGCGGGTGGGAGCCGACGGCGGCAGTGGGTGTGTATGAGGCGAATCCGGTCCTTGTCCGGCGTGCCGGCCCGTCCGGTGTCGGCGGTCTCCAGCGTGTGCTTGGTGATCGCCTTGCGGACGGTTCGGTGCCATTGCTCCCACTCACGTGGGTGCGCTGGTTCCTGATCGGCGTGCAGGAGGTGGTCCCCGCAGAGCGGGCAGCGTGCGTCTTGCTTACGCAGCAGTCGCACGATGTGGTCGCTGAGCGGGGGCGTGTGCCTGCGTCGCCGTCTGGCCCAGTAGTCAGCCAGCGCGGGATCGTCGGGAGACGCCTTGGCGGTGACCAGCTGGTGCCGGACTATCTTGGTCCAGGCGAATTTCTGCAGGTAGGCGCCGCTGTCGCGATCGCCGAAGACCCACATGTGGCCTCGGGCGGGGTTGAACCGGCCGAAGTAGCGGGCGGCGATCCACTTCCTCGGTTTGGTGCGGTGACGGCGGATGGCCCACTTGTAGGCCAGCTTCCACACGTAGTCGTCCAGCGCGTTGAACACTTGGCTGGAGACCACCGTCCGGTAGTAGGAGGCCCATCCGGAGATGATCGGGTTGAGTTTCCAGATCAGCGCCGATGCCGAAGCGCCGCGCATCGCGTGGAACTCCTCGCGTAGTCGGCGCCGGATGCGCCGGACGGCCGCCGCACTGGGTTTGATGATCAGCTTTCCGTTGGGGTGGCGGCGGATGGTGAACCCGAGGAAGTCGAACCCGTGCGAGGCGTGGACGATTCTCGTCTTGTCCTCGTTCAGGGCCAGTCCCCGAGTGCTCAGCCACTGGGAAAGCCGCGCCTTGACCGTGATGGCCTGCTCCTGGCTGTGGCAGGCCACGACGAAGTCGTCGGCGTATCGGCATAACACCGGGGTCCCGTCCACGGTCCAACCCGCCTCCGAACCGTGAGCGTAGTAGCGGACTCCGGCGGCCTCTTCCAGCCCGTGCAGGGCGACGTTCATCAACACGGGGCTGATCACCCCGCCTTGCGGGCTGCCCTCCCGGGTAGGGGCGAACCCGGTACCGGCGTCGATCACCCCGGCCTTCAGCCAACCTCGGACCATGTCCCGAGCAGGGAAGGAGCCCAGGGCCGTCAGGAGCTGGGTGTGATCGATGCGGTCGAACGCCGCGGTCAGATCCGCGTCCAAGATCCACAACCGCTTGGCGTTCTTGCCGCTCAGCGCGTTGAAGATGGCCTCGATCGCGTCGTGACAGCCGCGACCCGGCCGAAACCCATACGAGCGGGTCTCGAACCGGGCCTCCCACTCGGCCTCCAGCGCGTTCTTCACCCGGGCTTGCAACACCCGATCGAAGATCACCGGAATGCCGAGCGGCCGTCTCTTGATCGTCGTACCGGCTTTCGGAATGTATACCCGCCGCACCGGCAGGGGCGTCCAGGACCTGGCCTCGCGTTGCACGCGAGCAATCAGTTCCGTCCTGGCCTCGTCGGTGAGCGCCACCTCACCATCGACCCCGGCCGTGCGGCGGCCAGCGTTGATCTCCGTCACCCGCTCCACGCTGAGCAGCGTGTTGCTATGACTACGGAGCATCAGCTTCTGCAAATTGCGGACCCTCTTCAGGTCCCCTTCCTGCGCCGCCTTGAAAATCCTCTGCCTGAGCCGCCGTACGTTGTCCCGGGCCTGGCTCATGCTGACACCGCGTGCCGGGCTGAGCCCTTCCCAGGTGGCGTCCGAGAGTCCGTTCACCACGACCACACCGGTCGCGCCAGTGGGCGCGGCCCGCATGTTGGTCATGGCGTCCAACTTGTCCCTCGGTTCCAGCGATTCATGACCGACGATGTCCATCGGCTCACCTGCCCACGTCAGCACCCTCCCTGGCGGGAGAGTTCCGGCACCCGGCTGGTGCCGGTATCCGGCCACTTATCCCCAAGGTCACGGCAGGAGAGCGCCGCTTGATCGACCTCGCGGTTTCGTGTCGCCTTTCGGCCACCGGCATTCGCTTCTTGGGCATCCTTGTCCCGGCCGGGCATCGGCTTCCCTTACGAGTCGCCTACCATCGCCACCATCGTTGATGGCGTGGACCCTGCCGGGGTTTCCACGTTCCACTTGCGCGAGATACGGCCGGGTTGGGTGCCCCCTCTACTCCGGGGCGGTGGTGCTCACGCAACCGGCCAGCACCCACCGGTTGCCACCTGCCGCTTCCCAGCGGCCAGCCCTCAACCCCGGTCCTGCCTTCCATCGTCCGGGGCTTCGCGTGACGAAGCGTTCAGGGATTCACTCGCGTTCACCCGTCCGGCCTTCCCCTCACCTGTGACTCCCGGATGGAAGCGGGAGTCCTTGGGCTCTGCCTCGGGCTTCGGACCCCGCCGTTACCAGCGACGCCCGCCAAGGTGGGGACGGGCCACAGAGCACAGACCCGGGACTACACCATCGACATTCGTCGATCCTCCAATCTGCGAGTCCACTCGCAACAAGCGACATCGTGTCGCACGTGCTGG
>NZ_JBEXUP010000281.1:0-2624 GCF_040614375.1 Nonomuraea sp. NPDC005983 | reverse complement strand
GGGTCGGGGGGGGCGGGGCCGGGGGGGCGGGGGCCGGGCCGGCCAGCGAGCGCACGGCGGCGCCGGCGGCGCGGCGCAGGCTCTCGGCGTCGTCGGACTCGCCGAGGCCGACGGCGACCAGCAGCGGCGCGGCGATGGCGCCGAACGCGGGGATCTTGGCGACCTCACCGGGCTTCCCGGAGAAGCCGACGGCCGACAGGGAGGCGGCGAGCTTGCCGTCGAAGGCCGTCTCGAAAGACTCGGCGCCCGTGGCGGGGCGAGGGCCTTCGGGGCCGGAGCGGAACCCGACGATCAGTGCGTCGGTGTCGAATGAGCCTGGATCTGCTGAGTTCAGCCGCACAGTGGTCACGTAAACCGATGCTATCCACGGTTTCCAGGCACTCACAAACAGGGGTTCATCCCACTAATCAACCGAGTGTGTTCATGACGCCATGGTGCTAGTGTCATTAGCACCATGTTGCTCACGCTCGATCTCAACGACGCGCGCCCCCTGCACGAGCAGGTCGCGGCCGCGATCCGCCGCGCCATCGGCGAGGGCTCCTACGCGCCCGGAGACAGGCTGCCGCCGGCGCGCGACCTCGCCGAGGCGCTCGGCATCAATCCCAACACGGTCCTGCGGGCCCTGCGCGACCTGCGCGACGAGGGGCTGCTGGAGTTCAGGCGGGGGCGCGGCGTCAGCGTCGCGGGCCGCGCCGACGGGCGCGCCCTGCTCGTGCAGCGGGCGCGCGAGCTGCTGGACGAGGCCAAGAGGCACGGCTACCGCCGTGAGGACCTCATCACCATCCTGGAGGAGTTGGCATGAAAGCCCGAACCGTCACCGCGGCGTGGGGCCTGATCGTCGCTGCCGCGATCATCGGGGTGCCGCTGGCGCTGCGCGACCGGCTGCCCGACCCGATGGCCGTGCACTGGGGCATCGGGTTGGCGCCCGACCGTGCGGCGTCGCTCACCGCCAATGTCGTGTCGAACCTGGCGATGTGGGGGGTCATGTGGCTCTCCCTGCTGGGCGTCGCGTTGCACGGCAAGGTGTTCGGGCGCAGGCTCGGCCGCATGTACTTCTGGGGGGCGCTGTTCGGCTTCGGCGTGCTGGCCCTCGGCACGACCGGCTCCGCCCTGCTGACCAACCTCGACGTGCCGTCCTGGACGCAGGCGCGCCTGGAGGGCTGGCAGATCGGCCTGGTGCTCTGCGCCGCCCTCGGCGCGGCCCTGCTGGCGGGCTACCTCGGCAGGGGCGGGCTCGACCAGCGCCCGCCGGAGGGGGAGCAGCCGCCGCGGCTCAGGCTCCGGCCGGGTCAGCGCTCGGTCTGGGTCAGCCGCGTGGCCAATCCCTGGCTGGTCGGGCTCAGCGTGGCCGCGGCGGTCGGCATGGTCGTCACCGGCGTGCTGGAGCTGGCCGGCGTCAGCGGCGACGGCGTGACCCTCTGGATCCTGCCGGGGTTCGTCATCGTGCTGGTGACCGGGCTGCTCACGTCTTCGCTGAGCGTGCGCGTCACCCAGGACGGGCTCGCGATCGGCTTCGGCCCGTTCGGCTGGCCGGTGCGCAGGATCAGGCTGTCCAAGATCGACCGCGCCTGGTCGGAGGAGCGCTACCCGAGCCAGGTCGGCGGCTGGGGGTTCCGCGGCGTGCCGGGCAGCGCGACCCTGATGCTGCGCGGCGGCGACTGCCTCATCCTGCGCTACCGCTCCGGCGGGCAGCTCGCCATCAGCGTCGACGACGCCGAGCGCGGCGCGTCCCTGATCAACGCCCTCATCGCCGAGCGAGTCGACGCGTGAACACGCCCCCCGCCGCCTCCCGGGGTGGGCAGGTGAAAGCCCTCCCCGCCTTCCTCGTCGCCGCCTTCGGGCTGTCCTGGCTGGTGGCGCTGCCCCTGTGGCTCGGCGACGGGCTCGGCTCGCCGCTGGTGCCGGTGCTGGCCACGCTGATGATGTTCACGCCGTCCGCCGGGGTGCTGGCCGCCTGGCTGGTGTCGCGCGTCCCGTTCCGCCAGTGGGCCCGCGAGACGGGGCTCACGCTGGGCGAGCGGAAGGGACGCACGGGCCTGCTCGTGCTGACGGCCTGGCTCGGCATCCCCCTGCTGGCGTTCCTGGCGCTGGCGGTCAGCGCCGCGCTCGGGCTGGTCGCGCTCGACCTGAGCGGGTTCAGCCTGCTCCGCGCCGGCCTGCGGGCGCAGGGCGCGCCCGAGCCGGCCGTGCCCGGCCTGCTGGCGGCCACGCAGGTCGCGGTGGCGGTGCTGGCCGGACCGGTGCTGAACGCCGTCCCGTCGCTGGGCGAGGAGTGGGGGTGGCGCGGCTGGCTGCTGCCCAGGCTGGTGGCCTCGCGCGGCGTCCTCGGCGGGCTGCTGCTGTCGGGCCTGGTCTGGGGGCTGTGGCACGCGCCGCTCACCCTGCTCGGCTACAACTACCCGCGCCTCGGCCCATGGGCGGCGGCGCTCTTCGTCGGGTTCTGCGTGCTGGCCGGGGTGGTGTTCGGCTGGCTCCGGCTGCGCTCGGGCAGCGTGTGGCCCGCCGTGGTGGCGCACGGCTCGCTGAACGGGGTCAGCACGGGTGGCGGCTACCTGCTCACGGCCACCTTCGACGACGTGTCCGGCCTCAACGAGGGCGACCAGGTCAAGATCGCCGGCGCGCCG
>NZ_JBEXUP010000280.1:0-2967 GCF_040614375.1 Nonomuraea sp. NPDC005983 | reverse complement strand
GCCCTGGCCCTGCCCGCCGAGACCGCCGAGCAGGCCGAGGCCGTCGCCCTGGGCGCGCTGCTCGGCGCGTACGCCTTCTCCCGCTACCGCACCAACGGCGAGCAGAAGAACCCGGTGGCCGAGCTCACCGTGCTGGCCGCCGAGGCCGACGGCGTCACTGAGCGCGCCTCCGTGCTCGCCGAGGCGGTCACCCTGGTCCGCGACCTGGTCAACACGCCGCCGTCCGACCTGTGGCCGGCCAAGTTCGCCGAGATCGCCGAGCAGACCGGCACCGCCGCCGGGCTGGCCGTCGAGGTGCTCGACGAGAAGCAGCTCAAGGACGGCGGCTACGGCGGCCTGATCGGCGTCGGCCAGGGGTCCGCGAACCCGCCGCGCCTGGTCCGCCTCTCCTACAGCCACCCCGACGCCCGCAAGACGCTGGCCTTCGTGGGCAAGGGCATCACCTTCGACTCCGGCGGCCTGTCGCTGAAGCCGTCCGCGTCCATGGACTGGATGAAGTCCGACATGGGCGGCGCGGGCGCGGTCTTCGGCGCACTGATCGGCATCGCCAGGCTGGGCCTGCCCGTGAACGTCGTCGGCTACCTCTGCCTGGCCGAGAACCTGCCGAGCGGCACCGCGCAGCGCCCCTCCGACGTCATCCACAGCTACAGCGGCAAGACGGTCGAGGTGCTCGACACCGACGCCGAGGGCCGCCTCGTCCTGATGGACGGCATCGCCCGCGCCGCCGAAGACCAGCCCGACCTGATCGTCGACGTCGCCACCCTCACCGGCGCGCAGATCGTCGCGCTCGGCTGGCGCACCTCGGGCGTCATGTCCAACGACGACGAGGTCCGCGAGCTGGTCGTCGAGGTGGCCGGCGCCGCGGGCGAGGGCGCGTGGGGCATGCCGCTGCCCGAGGAGCTGCGCAAGGGCCTCGACTCCCCCATCGCCGACATCGCCAACCTCCAGCCGGAGCGCTGGGGCAGCATGCTGGCGGCGGGCCTGTTCCTGAAGGAGTTCGTCCCCGACGGGGTCCGCTGGGCGCACATCGACATGGCCGGGCCGGCCTTCAACAAGGGCGAACCGCACGGCTACACCCCCAAGGGCGGCACCGGCGCCATCACCCGCACCCTCATCGGACTCGCAGAGCGGCACGCGAGCACCTGAAACAAATGAAAAGATGACGGCATCACGAATCACCCCGACAAGGAGCCTTCCTGTGGCCTACGACATCGTCGTCCTAGGTGGCGGCAGCGGCGGATACGCCTGCGCGCTGCGGGCGGCTGAGCTGGGCAAGAGCGTCGCCCTGATCGAAAAGGACAAGATCGGCGGCACCTGCCTCCACAGGGGATGCATCCCCACGAAGGCTCTGCTGCACTCGGCCGAGATCGCCGACGAGACCCGCGAGAGCGAGGCGTTCGGCGTCAAGGCGCGCTTCGACGGCATCGACGTCGCCGGCGTCCACGCGTTCAAGGACAAGATCGTCACTCGCGCCTGGAAGGGCGTGCAGGGCCTGCTCAAGGCCGCGGGCGTGACGATCGTCGAGGGCGAGGGCCGCCTGGTGGGGCCGAAGCAGGTCCAGGTCGGCGCCGACGTGTACGAGGGCGCCAACCTCGTCCTGGCCACCGGCTCCGCGCCCAAGTCGCTGCCCGGCCTGGAGATCGACGGCCGCCGCGTCATCACCAGCGAGCACACCCTGACCATGGACCGCGTGCCCACCTCCGTCGTCGTCCTCGGCGGCGGCGTGATCGGTGTCGAGCTGGCCAGCGTCTACCGCTCGTTCGGCGCCGAGGTCACGATCGTCGAGGCCCTGCCCCACCTGCTGCCGACCGAGGAGGAGTCCAGCTCCAAGCTGCTCGAGCGGGCCTTCCGCCGCCGCGGCATCAAGTACGAGCTGGGCGTCTTCTTCGACAGCGTCAAGACCACCGACACCGGTGTGGTCGTCACCCTGGCCAACGGCAAGACCCTCGACGCCGAGATCCTGCTCGTCGCGGTCGGCCGCGGCGCCGTCTCCGCCGGCATGGGCTTCGAGGAGCAGGGCATCGCCATCGAGCGCGGCACGGTCGTGGTCGACGAGCACTGCCAGACCAGCGTCCCCGGCGTCTACGCGATCGGCGACCTGATCCCGACCCTCCAGCTCGCCCACGCCGGGTTCGCCGAGGGCATCATGGTCGCCGAGCACATCGCCGGGCTCAACCCGCCGCCCATCGACTACGCGGGCGTGCCGCGCATCACCTACTCCGACCCCGAGGTCGCCTCCGTCGGCATCACGTCCGCGCAGGCCGCCGAGCGCGGCATCGAGATCGTCGAGCAGGTCTACGACCTCGCGGGCAACCCCAAGAGCCAGATCCTCGGCACCGCGGGCGCGGTCAAGGTCCTCGCCCAGAAGGACGGGCCGGTCGTCGGCGTCCACATGGTCGGCCGCCGCATCGGTGAGCTCGTCACCGAAGGGCAGCTGATCTACAACTGGGAGGCGCTCCCCGCTGAGGTCGCCCAGCTCATCCACGCACACCCGACCCAGTCCGAGGCCGTCGGCGAGGCGATGCTGGCCCTGGCCGGCAAACCCCTGCACGTGCACAACTAGTCCCAGCCCTCGAGAACTCAGAACGCGAGAGAAGATAACGATGCCGGTCTCCGTACAGATGCCCCAGCTCGGCGAGAGCGTTACCGAGGGCACGGTAACCCGTTGGCTCAAGAAGGAGGGCGAGCGCGTCGAGGCCGACGAGCCGCTCCTCGAGGTGTCCACCGACAAGGTCGACACCGAGATTCCGTCCCCGTCCTCGGGTGTCATCACCAAGATCGTCGTGGCCGAGGACGAAACCGTCGAGGTCGGCTCCGAGCTCGCGATCATCGACGAGAGCGGCCAGGCAGGCGCCGCCGCTCCCGCGCAGGAGGCCGCCCCGGCCCCCGTCGCGCAGCCCGAGCCCGCCCCGGCTCCCGCCCCCGTCTCCTCGATCCCGCAGCCCGCTCCGGCGCCGCAGGCCCCGG
>NZ_JBEXUP010000279.1:0-3124 GCF_040614375.1 Nonomuraea sp. NPDC005983 | reverse complement strand
CTCGGGCCGCTCGTTCGACATCGAGGCGGCCAGGTACGGCAAGGTCATCCTGATGGCCGACGCCGATGTCGACGGCGCCCACATCCGCTGCCTGATCACGAGGATGGGCGCGGTACGGCGGCGCACGGTGGCGCTCGACCGGGCCGGCATCGTCGGCTGGACGATCACCCAGTCCTTCTTCCAGCGACGAGCCGGCCTGCTGACGGTCTCCGCGACGACCGCCGCCGGCGACGGCCACTACGACGTCGTGGACGTGGGCCGGGCCGACGGCCTCGACCTCGCTGCCGAGGCCGTGCCCGATCTCCTCGGGCCCTTCCTCCGCAAGCAGTGAGCCGCGGATTCCCCTCCGGCTTGCCCATGCCCCTGTACTGGGCAAGCGGATCGCGCGACTCAAGTGCTTGTGGACTCAAGGCTATTTGTCCCACTTGCAGATGAGTTGCAGCTTGTTAACCGCTGGCTCACGGGCCGTCAGGCAAGGTCAGGAAAGGTCAGGCGCAGAAGTCCGCGATGGTGTCGGCGAGGATGCCGGTGAGGCGGTGCAAGGAGGCGAGGTCCGCCCATTCGGTGGCCGCGTGGGCTCCTCCGCCGTCCACGCCGAAGAGCAGGCAGGGGATGCCGGCGCGGTCGAGGAGGGCGCAGTCCGTCCAGAAGGGTTCCGCGCGGATCACGGGCGGACGCCCCAGTCCCGCCTCCGCGTGGCGGAGCAGGGTACGGACGACCGACGCCTGCGGATCGGCCTGGAACGGCTCGCGGTGCAGGCCGCGGCGCAGGCGGTAGCGGAAGTCGGCGACCGTGGCGGTGAGCCGGTCGAGGACGGCGGCGAGCTCGGCCTCGACGGTGTCGGCGTTCTCGCCCGGCACCGTGCGGCGCTCGACGGTGATCCGGCAGTGCGCCGGGTAGGTCGAGGGCTCCTCGCCGCCCCGGATGAGGGAGGCGTGCACGGTGCCCGTCCCGAGCAGCGGATGCGGTTCGCCTTCCGCCAGGCGGCGGCCCCAGTCCTCGAGGGCGACGAGGAAGTGGCCGGCCTTGGTGATCGCGTCGACGCCGAGCTCGGGCCGCGACCCGTGGGCGGCACGGCCCTCGATGTGCACGTCGAACCAGGCGAAGCCCTTGTGCGCCACGGTCACCTCAAGATGGCTGGGCTCGGTGACGATGGCCGCGTCGGCGGTGAAGGACTCCAGCACCTCCTCGGTGCCGAAACTGGCGTGCTCCTCGTCGGCGACGCACGCGAGGACGACGTCGCCGCGCAGCGGCCCCCGACGGGTGGCACGGACCGCGGCGGCCATCATGGCGGCGAGGCCGCTCTTCATGTCGAAGGCGCCCCGGCCGAAGATCTTGCCGTCGCGGATCACCGGGCGCAGCGGGTCACCGTCGTAGCCGGCGAGGCCGACGGTGTCGAGGTGGCCGTTCAGCATCAGCGAGCGTCCGCCGCCGGTGCCGCGGGCGACCGCGACGAGCGAGGGCCGCTCCGGGCGGCTCTCCAGGCGGTGCACCTCGAACCCGCGTCCGGCGAGCCAGGCGCCGCAGTGGTCGGCGATGTCGCCCTCGCCCGCGCCGCCTGGCACGAGATCGGGGTTCACGGAGTCGATGGCGATGAGCTCCGCGAGGAGCTCGACCGGATCCGGGCTGTGCGGTGTCATGTGCTTCCTGGTGGTCTCGAGGGACGGACGATCAGTCCTGGCCGGCGAGGCGGAGCAGGGTCGTGGCGAGCACGTCGACGCCGTGGGCGCAGGCTTCGGGCGTGGAGTACTCGCGGGGGTTGTGGCTGATGCCGTCGTACTCGCCCCGGACGAAGATCATGGCGGTGGGGCAGAGCGCGGCGATCTCCTGGGCGTCGTGACCCGCGCCCGACAGCAGGGACAGGTGCGCGAGCCCATGATCGCCGGCCGCCTCGGCGATGACCTTCCGCACGCCGTCGTCGAACGGGACGTGCGCCGTCCTGGCCATCCGGCGGGTGGAGACGCTCAGCCCCGGCCGGTCGTCCTCCAGGGTGCACAGGAAGGCCGCCAGGTCCTCCTCGGCGCGGGCCATCTGGGCGTCGTCGGGGTTGCGCAGGTCCACGGTCAGCTCCGCGCGGGCCGGAACGATGTTCGTCAGGTCGGGGTGGACGGCCAGATGCCCGACGGTGGCGCGCAGCTCCCCGTAGGCGCCGGAGTCCACCATGGCGCGAAGGTGGACGACGACGCGCGCGGCCGCGAGCCCGGCGTCGGCCCGCAGCTCGGTCGGAGTGGTGCCGGCGTGGGCGGCGCGGCCGTGGATGGTGATCTCCTGCCAGGAGATCCCCTGGACCCCCGTGACGACGCCGATCTCCACCCCTGCCTGGGCCAGGACGGGGCCCTGTTCGATGTGGCACTCCACGTAGGCGTGCGGCGGGTCGAGCCGCTCCCCGGCGGGGCCGTCGAAGCCGGTACGGGCCAGCTCGCCGCCGAGGGTGACGCCGTGCCGGTCCGTCAGGGCGTGGGCGTACTCCAGGCTGAGACGTCCGGCGGCGACCGCGCTGCCGAGCATGTCGGTGCCGAAACGGACGCCTTCCTCCTCGGTGAAGACGGCCACCTCCAGCGGACGGCGGGTGGTGATGCCGCGCTCGTTCAGCGTCCGGACCACTTCGATGCCGCCCAGGACGCCCAGGCATCCGTCGAACGCACCGGCGGTGGCGACGCTGTCGATGTGGGAGCCGGTCAGGGCCGGGCGGGCGCCGGGGTCGGTGCCCTCGCGGCGTCCGTAGATGTTGCCCATCCTGTCGACGCGCACGGTCAGGCCGGCCCGCTCCATCCAGGAGATGACCAGGCGGCGGCCGGCGGCGTCGGCGTCGGTCAGGGCCAGCCGGTTCACGCCGCGCAGGCCGGTGCGTTCGTCGTCGTACGCGCCGACCTCGGCGAGGTCCATCAGCGACTGCCACAGGCGCGCGCCGTCGACGGTGATGAGGTGTTCGGTCATGACGTGCTCTCCAGGTGGCCGGAGTCGGTCAGGGTCGCGGGGTTGGCGTCGGCGCCCTCGGTGCACAACAGGACGACGGTCGAGCCCGGCCCGGCCCCCAGAGCCGGCCGAAGGCCGGCAGCCGCATCCGCCCCACGTCCGGCCCCGCCCCCGTCGGCCGAGGCCGCCTGGCCGGCCGAACGGTGCG
>NZ_JBEXUP010000278.1:0-3125 GCF_040614375.1 Nonomuraea sp. NPDC005983 | reverse complement strand
GGGGGGGGCCGGCCCGGGGGCGCCCCCCCGCCCGGGGCCAACCTGCGGGGGGGGGGCCCGCGGTCGGCCCGGAAACCACCCCCCCCGCCCACGGCCACCAAACCCGCCCCCAGCAGCGACCGCGAGGGCGGGAGCGCGCCCAGCAGCGCGCCGGCGGTCCCGGCAGTGGCGGCGACGGCGTTGTAGAGGCCGAAGCCGCGCACGGCCACGCCGCTGCCATCCAGCATGACCTGCTCCACGGTGGTGAACGGCCCGGACTCGACCACCTCGACCGACAGCGCGCCGGACAGGGCGGCCAGGCTCAGCAGCCACACCGGAGCTCCGACCGCGATCAGCGACCCGCACAAGGCCAGGGCCAGGTACAACACGGCGTAGGAGCGGCGACGGCCGAACCGGTCGCCCCAGCGGGCCAGGGCGATGCTGGCCAGCGCGCCCCCGGCCATCACGGCGGCCAGCACGAGACCGACCCCGGCGGCCTGCAGCCCCTCGGCCCGCAGCAGCGTGGCGAGCTGGACGGCGGCCAGGCCGTACGCCAGACCGCGTACGGCCTGCGCTGCGAAGATCAACCGCGCGGCACTCACGCGGGCTCCCTGCCGAGCAGCAGCTGGCCGCGGAAGAACTCATACAGCCCGTCAAACAGCGGGCCGGTCAGATCCAGGACTCGGTCGTCACCGCAGATCATCGACAGGCCGCGCAGGACGACATCGAGACCGTGGTGGGACAACTCGGCCCCGCGCATGTCGAAGGCGGTCGCGTCGTCACCCATCGAAGATGGGTGTTACTTCTCGGCCGTGCCGGGTTTCCCGCTGATGGACTCCTGATAGATGTCCGCGTAGGTGCGCGAGTCCTTGATCAGGTCGTCGCAGAAGGCAGCGACATCGTTGCCGATGAGTTCCAGGACTCCCCTGTTGGCCGCGACGCCCTCCTCGAAGAAATCGACGATCCCTGGAAGCAGGGGCCCGTCATGCAAGTCGATCGGTCCAACCTTGAAGAGGTACCTCTGAATCTCCTTGTAGACGATCTGATAGTCCGGCGGGAGCGCCTTGACCCGGGCCATGTGCGCCCGCCACTGCTTCTTGCCCTCGATGATGTCTTGGATGCCCACGTCAGCCTCCTAGCCGGCCCAATTTCCTTGCGACGTTCCTGTTCAACTGCTCGCGCCACCGGTCGCGATAGCTCCGCCCCCTTTCTCCGCCGGCCAGCGCCGCGCAGAAGCCCGCGATGTCGTCACCCAGCACCTCGTGAATGCTCTGCCCATCGGACGCTGTCTCTTCGAGCAGCCCCAGAGCACCGTCGAGAATCGGCATCAGGTTTCGACCTGTGAAGTCCGAGTAGAGAGAAAGATGCCCCTTGATCTCTTCCCACGCCGCCCGGTAGTCGGCCGGCAATGCCGCGGCCCGGGCTTCGAACGCCTTCCATTCCCTGGTGAGATCGCTGCCTGTCATGGTCTCCCAGAAGTTCATCTCCCGCCCTCCTTGAGCTTGTCGATCCGTGATGTGATGTACGCCCATTTCGCCCAGAACGTCGCGAGTTCTTCGCGCCCCGCGTCGTTGAGCGCATAGAACTTGCGCGGCGGGCCCAGCCCGGACGGTCGTTTCGTCGCTTGGACGAGCCCGTTCTTCTCCAGCCGCAGCAGGATGGTGTAAACCGTCCCCTCGACGACGTCGGCGAAGCCGAGTTCGTTCAGCCGACGCGTGATGGCGTACCCGTAGGTCTCCTCGCTGCCGATGATTTCAAGCACGCAGCCCTCAAGCGTGCCCTTCAGCATCTCCGTCAGGTCGTCCATCGTGAGTCCTCTTCGGTCTCCTGGTACTTTGTAGTACCGAGTACCACTATACGGCACCACAGAGTAGTGAAGCAACGCCCAGCAAGCGGTGAGCGCAGACCACGGAAGCGATTCGAATCATCTGCCCGCGACTGGATGCTCGACATCACCACCTGGCCCGGCGACGTCGGCTCCTTCGTTGACGCCATGGTCTGGCTGGTCGGCCGCATGCTGGCCGACCCCAAGCACTTCTGCCGCAGCTACACCACCGCCGAACTGGACAGGATCACGACCACACGCCCGCGCAGTTCCACGGGCGTGCGCGCCCGCGAGATGAACCTCTACCGCCGCTACTTCGACCTGGTCGCCGCCGGCCGCAGAACCATCGAGGTCCGGGCGCAGTATCCGAACCTGCGCAGCCTCAAGGCCGGCGACCGCATCAGGTTCGTGTGCGGCCGCGACGACGCCCTCACTCGCGTCAAGCGGGTGAGCCGGTACGGCGACTTCGAGGAGCTGCTCGACGCCGAGGGCCCGGTCAACGTCAACCCCGACAGCCCGCGCGAGCAGCAACTGGCCAACATCCGCCGCATCCACGGCCCCGAGAAGGAAGCACTCGGCGTGCCGGCTGAGCACAGGAGTGAGCCCGTCCGGTGACGTTTGCTGCCTTCCGGGCTCACCGCAGTCGTCCCCGGGTACACAGGGCACGAGACTGTTCAGGCATGCGGGAGGGAAGGGCAGCCTGTGATCGATGGCGAGCTTCGCGATGAGCTGTTGCAGCGGATGAAAAGAGATCAGGAGGTGCGCACCTGCGCGCCCCTGGGCAGCCAGTGGACGGAGGAGCAGATCGCTGAGTTCTACGCCGTAGATGCAAGCAACACCGCCTTCCTCAAAAGCGTGATCGCTCAGCGCGGCTGGCCGGGACGAGATGTGGTCGGTACGCAAGCCGCGCACGCCGCGTGGCTCCTGGCACAACACGCCGACCAGGATGTCGCCTTCCAGCGCACCTGCTTGCCCCTGCTGGAAGAAGCCGCCAAGGCGGGACAGGCCACTTGGGCCGACTACGCCTACCTGGTCGACCGGGTTCGCGTCGCCGAAGGGCGCCCGCAGGTGTACGGCACCCAGTACGGGATGCGCGAGGGGCGGCTCGAACTCCAGCCGGTCGAGGACCCCGATCATCTAGATGAGCGGCGCGCCCGTGCCGGGCTGGGACCACATGCCGAGTACGACCGGAGGCATCGCGGGCAGTTCGCCTGAGCACATTTCACCTAGGGCGTGTCCCGTGGATCTTTAGTGGCGGTTGGTGTAGATCAGTCCGGTGGAAGATCGCCTGAATCGTCATGATCTGACTGATGCCGAGTGG
>NZ_JBEXUP010000277.1:0-3142 GCF_040614375.1 Nonomuraea sp. NPDC005983 | reverse complement strand
TTCTTCTCTGGCGCCTGGAACCTCCCCGGCCGGGCGGCCCGGGAGTGGTTCATGGTGGGCGGCCGTGCGGCCCCGCCACACCCCCGCCCCCCCGGGCCCCTCGGGGGGCCGGGGCGTCCGCCGTTTCGGCGGCCATGGAGATGACGGCGGTGGCGCCGCGCGCACCGCCCGGGCCAGGACCGCAGCCGCCCGCGGTCCTGAGCGCCGCGGTCGCGGGTGCCGCCCGGGGCCCGCTCAGCGGATGTCGGCGTCCTCGCGGTAGCCGCTCGCCTGGGTTTCGAACAGGTGGGCGTAGCCGCCGGCCCGGTCGACGAGGTCGTGGTGGGTGCCCTGCTCGGAGATCCGGCCGTCGCTCAGCACGACGATCAGGTCCGCGTCGCGCACCGCGCCGAGCCGGTGCGAGACGAGCAGGCTGGTGTGCCCGGCGCGGTGCTCGCGCAGCCGCCGATGCACCTCGTACTCGGCCTGCGCGTCCAGGCCGGAGCTGGGCTCGTCGAGGATGAGCAGGTCGCGCCGCTCGCGCACCATCGCGCGGGCCAGCGCCAGGCGCTGCCACTGGCCCCCGGAGAGCATCACCCCGGCCTGCGGGTCGTCGTCCTCCGGGCCGAAGAAGATCCGGCTCAGCATGGTGTCGTAGCCTCGGGGCAGCGCCCGCACCGTCTCGTGCGCGCCGGCCATCCTGGCGGCGGCCTCGATCCTGGCGCGGTCGTTCAGCGCCTCGACCTCGCCCACCCCGATGTTCTCGGCCGCCGTCAGGTCGTAGCTCATGTAGTCCTGGAAGAGCACGCCCATCCTGCCGCGCAGCTCGGCCGGCGGCACGTCGCGGATGTCCACGCCGTCCCAGAGGATCGCCCCCCTGGACGGGTCGTAGAACCGGCACAGCAGCTTGATCAGGGTGCTCTTGCCGGCCCCGTTGAGCCCCACCAGCGCGACCGACGAGCCGTGGGGGATCGTCAGGTCGACCCCGCGCAGCACCCACGGAAGGCTGTCGTCGTACCGGAACCACACGTCGCGCAGTTCGATGCCGCGCCGCAGCGCCGGCAGCGCCGCCGGCCGGCGCGGCGACGGCAGGTCGTCGGGCAGCGACTCCACCCGCTGGTGGTGCTCGAACAGGAGCAGCGCCTGGTTCGCGCCGGCGGCGTTCTCCACCATCGCGATCAGCGCGCTCTGGGTGCCCGCCACGGCGGCGGCGAACGCGGTCACGTCCCCGAGGGTCAGCCGGCCGGCCAGCGCCGAGTACGCCGCCCAGACCAGCCCCGCGCCGCTGACCGCCGCGGACAGGGCCGCGAGCGCCGACTGCGTGAGCGCCTCCCGCCGGTCCAGCCGCCGCTCGCCGGACTGGATCGAGCGCAGCTCGCCGAGCACCCGGCCCTTGAGGAAGCCGCCGAGCCCGAAGAGCCTGACCTCCTTGGCGGCCTGCACGTCGGTGATCAGCGTGGAGTAGAAGATCTGCCGCCGGGCCGCCGCGGACTGCCCGGCGATCATCCTGATCCGCCGCTTCTCCAAGGACATCCTGGCCGCGAGGGTGGGCAGCGCCGCGAGCGCCACCAGCCCCGCCATGAGCGGGCTCAGCACGACCAGCGCGGCGAGGAGCCCGGCCAGGGTGATGATGTTGCGTGCGAGGTCGAACAGTCCGGACGTGATCGGCCCCATCGCGCCGCCTGTCGCCTGCGCGGCCATGCGCAGCTCGTCCAGGAAGGCCGGGTTCTCGAAGCGCGACAGGCCCTGGAACCTGTTCACCGTCGTGTACAGGCGATCCTGCAGCAGCAGGTCCAGGCGGCGATCCGACTCGGCGCGCAGGTACCCCGCCAGGTGCGGCAGCACTCCGGCGGCCAGCCCCAGCGCGACCAGGCCGCCGACCGGCCCCGGCACCAGGTCCGGGCGTCCGGCGGTCAGCGCGTCGATGAGCAGCTTCGTCACCCAGACGGTGCCCGTGGGCAACAGCCCGGCCAGCACGGTGGCCGCCAGCTGCGACACCGCCAGCACCGGCCCGGCCCGCCAGCACAGCAGCCCCAGGGCTGCGGCGCGCCGCAGCCGGCCGGCGCCAGGGGCCGGGGGCGCGGTCACCTGGCCCGTGCCATCGCGGTGAGGACGACCGGTTCCGTGTCCGCCGCCACGATCCTGCCATCGGAGCCGGTCCGCAGGAACGTCGGGAACGCCTCGACGCCGACGGCGTGCGCGATCCGGTCGGCGTCCTCGCCCGTGACCACGTCCGACACGCCGCCCACCACCTCGACGAGGTCGCCGACCTTCGCGGCGTCGCCGGTGATGACCGCCAGCGCCGCCTGGCCTCCGACTGCCGCGGCGAACTGCGGCGCCCGCTCGTGGCAGGTGTCGCAGCCGACGTCGAAGAACGCCACCAGCCGCGGCCCGGCCACGTCCTCGGGCAGCGCGCGGCCGACCAGGACGCCCGGGTCGTAGGACGGCATGATCGACCGGCCGGCGAGTCGCTCCAGCTCGGCGGTGTGCTCGCGGAGCCGGCGGAGCACCCCCAGGGTGAGCACCAGGTCGAACATGCACAGCAGGCCGACGAACACGACGGCGGCGATCAGAAAACCCATCAGACCTCACTTCAGACGGTGAACAGCTCCACCAGGTCGTCGAGGCGCACCACGAGCAGCGCCCGGCACGCGATCAGGAGGTACGGCATCCGTCCACCCTTCGTGCCAGGGCCTGGCGGCGACGGCCGCCAGGCCGGTGGGTTCAGCTCAGGCGCCGCAGGTCCTGAAGACGTAGCAGGACCCGCAGTACTCCTTGCCGTTGACGAGGGTGCAGAGCTTCTGGAAGTCGGAACGCTCCCTGCAGTAGCAGTGCCGGTAGAATTCGTAGGCCGCCTTCGCGGACGTCTTCGGCACGAGCCTTTCGAGGATCCGGTCGCCGAGCCTGCCAAGCACGTGAGTCATGGATTCGCCCCTTCTGTAGCGATGCGGTCAGGCCGAAACGCTATTTGGGGGGCATACAGCGGCCCATACATCCGCGCTACAACGGGCCGGTGAGCAGCCGCTTCAGCACCGGGTCCGGCCGCATCGCGGGGTCCGCGAAGAGTGCCGCGGCCCGGTGGGCGTCCGCCGCGGCGCGCGGATCCCCCAGGGCCTCGCGCGCCCTGGCCAGCTGGCGGGTGCAGGCGGCGCGGCCGTAGGCG
>NZ_JBEXUP010000276.1:0-3252 GCF_040614375.1 Nonomuraea sp. NPDC005983 | reverse complement strand
GGAGGTCTGTCGTGTGCTCTTCCGATCTGCCCCTGAGAGGCGATCGGTTGTCGGGGGGCAGGTCCATGCCGTGACCCCTTCGGCGGCGAGCACGCCCGGTGTTCCCGTGATCTTCGTCGCGGCGGCCCGCGACGCTGACGAGCGGGGTGACGAAGTAGCCGAGGTTTCAGGGCGGGCCGACCCGTCCTGGCGCCGTGAGAGGCTGAGCGCGTGGACACGACTCGGGATCTGCTCGTCGCCCTGGCCCGCCGCTACGCCTTCGCCGACCTCGGGGCGCTCGTCCCTAACGCCGACGTGGCCGATGTGTGCGAGTTCGGGCACCGGCTGCTCTCGCTCGACGCCGAGGACTTCGCGGTGGAGGCCAGGGCCGTCCCGGCCGAGCTGAAGCGGCAGGCGCGGGAGTGTCACATGCCTCAGACCCCGCGCGAGCAGCCCCGCGGCGCGCTGGAGTCGCTGCGGCCCGCGTACGGGCTGCTGCTGGAGGTGATCGGCGTCCGCTGGCACCGGCGCGAGCTGAGCTCGATGATCGCCGCGGTGCACATCGCCAGCGAGTACCTGCCGCTGCTCGCGTTCGAACCGCACCTCGGCCACGCGGGCGACCCGGCGCGCTGGCCCGCCGGGCTGAGCGCCACCGGGAGCAGGTTCGGCGTGATCGGTGACCGCGAGTGCGACCACACCAAGTCCGAGCAGTCGGCCACCAACCGGACGTTGCGGGTCGCGTCCGAACCCGCCCAGGGTTGGCGGGCGTACTTCGACCGGCAGCACAGCCAGGTGGCCGGCGCGCTGGCCGTCTGTGTCGCCAGTTGCCGCAACCCGTGCACGGCCATGGACTGGATCGACCCGGAGCCGCGCGCCGACCTGCACCGGCGCGCCCGTACCGCGCTGGCGCTCGCCGAGACCCCGCTGGTACGGCTGCGCCACGCGGCGCCCGTCGGCCACGGGTTCGGCGTGCCGTCGCCGGAAGAGGTGCTGGACGCCTGGGAGCGCAGCCGGGCCGTGCTCGACAAGAACCCCGTCGGCGCGGCGGCGCTCGAGGACGACGGGTTCCCGCTGCCGGGGCTGCCGTCGCTCTTCTCGGCCATCGCCGGCGCGCCCATCGCCCCCTCGACGCTCCTCAGCAGCGTCAGTCGGCACGTCGTCGGCCTGCTGGAACGCCTCGACCCTGGAACCCTCCAGGCTGACGGCTCCCCCTCTCTCGCCTAGAAGGAGAGGAGGGCGTCGCCTACCGCGGGGGCGCAGGCGACGCCCCGACTCACCCTCGCCGCTCAACTCCTTGGCAGGCGCGTCCCACTCCTTCCAGGACCGGCACCAGCCACCTCGCCCGCCCTCACCTCCCGAAAGCGCCCCAGGCGCCTCGCCGGCCCCGCGCCCCGGGAGCAGCCCAGCCCCCGCAGACCGGACCCTTGCCTCCTCGGGTGGGCCTTGGGATGGTCAGCGTTTCGCGGTGGCCTGTTCGGCGAGGGCGCTGATGCCGTACAGGAGGCCGCCCACGAGGTCGCCGACGCTGAAGGCGGTCGCCATGGACATCGCGGTGAGCCTGCACGCGCCGTCCGAGAGGCGGCGCCGGGCGTTCTCGCCCGTCACGATCTCCAAGGCGCGGCCCGTCACGTCCACGAAGATGACCACGGCGTCGTCCGCCTCGTCGCCGAGCGCGGCGTGCAGCCGTTCGGCGAAGTGGCGCCTGCCGCCGACCGGCTCGCCGAGGAACGCGCCGAAGCGGAGGCCGCTACGCCGCTCAGCGGCGTGCAGCGCCCGCCTGACGTCGTCGGCCTGTGCCGCGGTGAGTGCCCGCATCGCTCATCACCACCCCGCCGACGCGCCGCCGACATTGCGGCCCGGTTCGGACGTCTGCGCCGCGGCCACCCAGTCGGCCTCGGGCACCTGCGCCCAGTGCGCCACCCGGTCGGCCAGCACCAGGCTCGAGGTGCTGACGCCGTGCTCGCTGCGCGACGGCCCGCCCAGCCACACCGGCCCCGGCGCGGACCTGCGTGCCGAGCCCAGTCCCGGAACCATGACCAGCAGACTTATCAGGATGAACAGGGCAACAGACACCCCGAGAAGGAAGCCCAGAATCTCCAGCGGACTGTTCACAACAAGAACGTAGACCCGGTTCGCGTGCCCGGCCAGCCCCGCTCGTGAGAGAGTCTTGACGCGAGGTCCCCCACCTGAGGTCAACAGAACTGTGGATGCTCCAGCTTCGATCGGTAGATACCCGATCGAACGCGTCTTGGGCACGGGCGCGTTCGCGACGGTGTGGCTCGGCCGCGACGACCAGCTCGACTCGTACGTCGCCATCAAGGTGCTCGCCGAGAACTGGGCGGCGGAGCCGGCGGTGAACGAGCGCTTCCTCAAGGAGGCCAGGCTGCTGCGCCAGGCCGACTCCCCGAGGATCGTCCAGGTGCACGACACCGGCGAGTTGCCGGACGGCAGGCCGTACTTCGTCATGACGTATGCCGACATGGGGTCACTGGCTGGGCGCCTCCTGGAGGGGTCGCTGCCGGTCGTCGAGGCGATCCGCATCGTCGGCGAGATCGCCGAGGGGGTGGAGGTGCTGCACCGCATGGGCATCGTCCACCGCGACCTCAAGCCGTCGAACGTGCTGTTCCGCTCGGTGGCCGGTGGAGGCGAGCGGCTGATGGTGGCCGACCTGGGCGTCGCGCGGTCGCTGGCCGACGCCACCAGCCACACCATCGCGGCGGGCTCTCCCGGGTATATGGCGCCGGAGCAGATGCGCCTCGACGGAGGGCCGGACGAGCGCGCGGACGTCCACGGACTGGGGGCGATGGCTTACCACCTGCTCACCGGGCAGGTCCCCGGCTCGGGGGCGGTTCGGCTCGCGCCGCAGCGGCTGCGGCAGGAGATCCCGGAGCGGGTGGGGGCGGCCATCATGAAGGCCATCGACCCCGACCCCGACCACCGCTGGCCGACCGTCACCCAGTTCGCCTCGGCCCTGCGGGGCGAGGACGGCCCTTACCCGGCTCTGGGAGCGGGGGTTGGCGCGGGCATGGCTCCCGGTACGGGCGAGCATCCCCGAGTGGAGGTCGGCGCGGGTTCGCCTGCGGAGCCGGGCACCGCCGCTCACCTCGATTCGGGTAGGAACGGGGCCACGCCCCCAGGCGAGGGTGGACGCCCTCATGCGGACACCCCGGATGCCGGCACAGCCCCTGACACGGGCGGCGACGCACGCGCAGGCGACGCGGCCGTGGACGGCGCGGTCGTGGACGGCGCGGTCGTGGACGGCGGGGTCGCGGG
>NZ_JBEXUP010000275.1:0-3405 GCF_040614375.1 Nonomuraea sp. NPDC005983 | reverse complement strand
GCCAAGCCGATGTCCGAGCGGGAGCAGGCGTTCGACCGGCTGCGAGCTCGCAAGACGCCGGCCTTCTTCGAGGAGATGGAGATCTCCTACGCGCCAGCGCCTCGCGCAGCAGCTCGGCCTCGTCGCCGAGGCGCGACAACCGCGCGGTGAGCGTCGGATCGTCGCCGCGGGCGCTGTCGAGGCGCGCGCTCAGCCGTCCGGCGTCGCCACTCAGTTCCTCGTGGCGGGTGCGGCAGGCGGCCAGCCGCGCCGTGACGCGCCGCCCGCGCTCCTCCAGGGCGATCCGCTCCTGCGCCAGCCCTCCGGCCTCCGCGGCCAGGACGGGCTCCCGGCCGGCGGACTCCTTCAGCCTGCGCAACTCCTCCTCGGCCGCGGCCAGCACCACGGGCGCCGACTCGGCGGGAACTCCGCCGTCCTCCCCCGAGCGCGAGGTGAGGTCGCTCTGGACGAGGCGGGACACCAGGCGGGCGCGTTCGGCCTGGAGGTGGGCGCGATGGGTGCGGTTGGCCGTGAGGGACTCGGCGAGTTCGCGGGCGCGCTCTCGCACCCGTTCGCGCTCCGTCTCGATGCGGTCGAGCTCGGCGGCCAGGGCGGGCTCGCGATCGGCGATCGCCTGCACGCGCGCCAGCTCCCGCTCGCCCTGGAGGACGGCGTCCTCGGCCGCGCCCGCGTCGAGCCCGCCCGTGGCCTCGACCGCGTCGGCGTGACGCGACTGCAGAGTGGCGAGGGCGCGTTCGGCCGCCTCGCGTTCGGCCAGGGCCGCCTCGTGGGCGCTCTCGGCCGCATGTTCGTCCTCGGGCGAGGGCGCGCTCGGAGCGGGTGAGGCGGGGTGGGGGTGCTGATCGGAGCCGCAGACCGCGCAGGGACATCCGTCGGAGAGGTCGAGGGCCAGTTCGGCGGCCATGCCGTCGATGCGGGCCTGCCGGATGTCGAGCCAGTGCTCCCGCAGGCTCTGAGCTCGGTCGACGAGGGCCTGGTGGGTTGCGGCGGCTGAGTCGAGCTCGGCGGCGAGGGCGTCGCGCCGGTGGGCGGTCTCGAGGACGGCTCTGGCCGTGTCGAGGGTCGCCGCGGCCGCCGGGGCCGTTGCCGCCTCCGCCCGTACCTCGGCCAGGCGGGCGTTGACGTCGGCGATCCGGTCGGGCAGGTCGGCCTCGGCCGCGGCCACCTCGGCCTCGCTGTCTGCCAGGCCGTCGAGCTCCGCGGCGAGCCGGGCCAGCTCACCGTCGACGCCGATCAGGTCTTTCGCGGCGTCCCGTACGTTCTGCGCCACCGGGACCCTGGCCGAGTCCGTCCGCGCCCGGGCGAGCCGCCGCTCGGCCTCCTCGATCAGCCCGGGCAGGACGGCCAGCCGTTCGGCGACGGCCTCGTCCTCGACGGTCAGCCCGGTCAGCTCGTCCTCCACCCGTCGCAGGTCTCGCCGCACCACCAGCAGCCTGGCCTCCTCGGTGAGCAGCTCGGACAGCCGCGCCATCTCCGCCTGCCGCTCGCGCTCCAGTGCGGCCAGCCACTCCGGCTCCACCCACCCGGCGAAGGAGGCGGACGACGCTTCGCCCGCAGCACGGGAGCCGGGGAACCCGGCCTCCGCCGAAGCCTGGCCATGCGACGCCCTGATCGGTGTCCGGCTGGTGAGGAGGGGGCGGGCGCGGGCCAGGGCGTCGGCGACGAGCGTGCGAAGCTTGGTGGCGGCCTCGGCGCGCTGGCGGGCGGCCATGACGAGGGGCAGGACGCGGTCGGCGCGGGCGGCGTCGTCGAGGACGGCCTGGAGGTCGGCTCGCTCCTCGGCCCGTTCGTCGAGGGTGCGGCGCAGGGTGAGGGCCTCTGCGTGGCGGCGCCGGCGCTCCGCCAGGGAGGACGCCTGCTCGAAGCGGGCCCTGGTCACGCGGAGGGCCTGCTCCGCCTGGGCCTGCCGGTCGGTCGCACGGGCGACGACGGCGCGCGCCGCGTCGAGAAGGGCACCGGCCCACCGCAGCGGCTCGGTATCAGGAGCGGGCACCGCCTCGGACGGAACCGCCTCGGACGGAACCGCCTCGGAGGGAACCGCCTCGCTCAGCGGGGTGCCGCTGACCGGCTCCGCGGACAGGGTCGAGAGGAGTTCGTCGCCCGCGGCCTCCTCCAGCCGCTGGATCGCGAAGTCAACCTGCTGCCGTAGCTCCTGCTGGTCGCGCCACGTCCGGGTGCGGTGATCGGCCAGCCAGTGCTCGGCCTGCGTGAAGATCTTGACGGTGAACAGCCGCTCCAGGAGCTTGCGGCGGTCGTCGCCGTCGGCGCGCAGGAACCTGGCGAAGTCGCCCTGCGGCAGCATCGCCACCTGGCAGAACTGGTCGGCGTTCATGCCGAGCAGCCCGCCGACGAGGTCGCCCGCCTCGTCGGACCTGGTCGTCAGGCCCTGCCAGCCCTCCCCGACCCGCTCCTCGACGATGACCTTGGCCTTCTCCTCGGTGAGGCCGGCCCCACGCAGCTTGGGGCGTTGCCACACGGGCGAGCGCTGGATGCGGAGTAACCGGCCCCGGATGGTGACCTCCAGCGTGACCGACGGGCCGGTGGAGGGCGGGGCGTGGTCGCACCGGAGGGCGCGGGCGTTGCCGCGCTGACCTGGGACGACGCCGTAGAGGGCGAAGCAGAGGGCGTCGAGGATGGTGGTCTTGCCCGCCCCCGTGGGGCCGTGCACGAGGAAGAGCCCGGCCTCCGTCAGCGCGTCGAAGTCGACGGTCTCTGTGCCGGGGAAGGACCCGAAGGCCGTGAGCGAGAGCAGGTGCGGCCGCATCTACGCCATCGTCTCCTTCGCCCTGGACGCCTCGATCGCCTGTCTTAGCAGGTCTTCCTCGTCGGGAGCGGCAGGCTCGCCGCGTACCTCGCGGACGAAGTCGAGCGCCACCTCCGCCTCCGGCCGCCCGCTCAGCCGCACCGCCTGTGCGGCCGGCGCGGCGCCGACCGGGTCGAAGGAGAGCGCGAGCGTGTGTGGGAAGCGCGCCCGCAACCGGTCCATGGCCGATTTGGGACGGACGGCGTCGGTCAGCACCACCTGCAGCCAGTGCCCTTCGAAGTCGACGTACTTCGGGGAGGTCAGCAGATCCTCGAGGTCGCCCCGCAGCCGCCCGACGGGCCGCGGCACCGGCGCGGGCACGAACTCCGCCCCTTCCCCGAGGGTCACCAGCCAGGACCCTTTCACCTGGTTGACCTCGGAGAACGAGTACGCCAGCGGCGACCCTGAGTACCGCACAGTATCGGACATCCGCTGCCGCCCGTGGAGGTGGCCGAGCGCGACGTACGACAGGTCTTCGAACAGCGAGAGCGGCACGTGCGCCACCCCGCCCACGCTGATGTCGCGCTCGCTGTCGCTGGCCTGCCCGCCGGTGACGAAGGCGTGCGCCAGCACGACCGAGTGGCGGCGCCGGACGGCGTCGG
>NZ_JBEXUP010000274.1:0-3546 GCF_040614375.1 Nonomuraea sp. NPDC005983 | reverse complement strand
CAGGGCGCCGTCGAGTCGAACCACACCGGGTTCACCGGCACCGGGTTCGTCAACTACGACAACGTCACCGGCTCCTACGTCGAGTTCACCGTCACCGCGCAGGCGGCCGGGCAGAAGACGATCACGCTGCGCTACGCGAACGGCACCACGGTCAACCGGCCGATGGCCATCGCGGTCAACGGCGTCGCCGTCGAGCGCGACTTCAACGGCACCGGCAGCTGGGACACCTGGCAGACCACCTCCATCGCCGCCCAACTCGACGCGGGGACCAACACGATCAGGGCGACCGCCACCACGGCCAACGGGGGCCCCAACCTCGACAAGATCACTATCGGATAGGAAATCATGGAACTGACCCGCCGCCAGCTGGGAACCCTCTTCGGCGCCGCGCTCCTCACCCCCTACCTGCCCACCCGCCCCGCCACGGCGGCCACCTCAGCGGCCACCTCAGCGGCTCTCGCCTGGAAGCTGATGTGGGCCCCCGAAGCCTCGGTCGACGGCCTCAACGCGTTCGAGACCATCGAGGACGACCGGGCCGACTCACACCCCGCCGGCCAGCCGCACATCTTCCCCGAAGGCGACAACTTCCGCTTCAACATGCACACGGTCGACCGCGACTCGATGACCGACCGGCAGCGGCAGGAGGTGACCGGCAACCGCACCCCGAGCGGCTACCTGCAGTGGCTGAACGGCGAGACCTGGCGCGTCACCTACTCGATGTTCATCCCGTCCTCGCTCAAGGCGACCACCACCTTCACCCACATCAGCCAGACCAAGATGCCCGGCACGGGCACCAACCCGATCACCGTCACCTCGCTGCGCCGGGTGAACGGCGTGCAGACCATCGAGCACAAGATCTTCCAGTCGGACATCCTGGTCGGCCGGACCGACCTGGAGCCGCTGCAGGACACCTGGATCGACGCCGAGTACGAGATCAAGATCGGCGACGGCGGCGCGGGCTCGGTCCGCTGGGTGCTGCGCAAGGGCGGCACCACCCTCGTCGACGCGACCAAGACCGGCGACACCTTCCTCGGCGACCGGGTCCGCCCCAAGTGGGGCATCTACCGCTCGCTCGGCGACACGTCCGGGTCGCTGCAGAACTGCTATCTGCTGCTCACCGACGTGCGCGCCTACAAGCAGGTGCAGGCGGTCGCCACCCGGCTGGAGGCGGAGAACGCGGCGATCTCGCAGGGCGTGGTCGAGTCCAACCACGCCGGGTTCTCCGGCACCGGCTTCGTCAACACCGACAACGTGGCCGGCTGCTACGTCCAATGGACGTACGACGCCGCGACCGCGGGGCCCGCGGCGCTCACCCTGTGCTACGCCAACGGCACCACGGCCGACCGGCCCATGGACATCTCCGTCAACGGGACGATCGTCGCGTCCGGCGTGAGCTTCGCCGGCACCGGTGCCTGGACCACCTGGGCGTCCAAGAACCTCAGCGCCACCCTCGTGACGGGCGCGAACACGATCCGCGTCACCGGCACCACCGCCAACGGCTGCCCGAACCTCGACTACCTGGAGGTCCTGCAGTGAGACCGTCGCGGCGTGACGTCCTGCGAACCTGGGTGCTCGCGCTCCTGCTCGCCCTGCTCACCGTCAGCCCTGCGCGGGCCGACCTGCAGGCCCCGCGCCAGGCCTTCCTGCGCAACTCCGTCGCCGGGCTCTTCCTGCACTGGGGTGAGCGCACCTCGCCGCAGCACACCAGCTGCAGCGCCTGGGAGGCCGACGTCACCAACGGCGGCTGGACGCCGACGTACTGGGTGAACGAGGCCAAGAAGCTGCACGCCCAGTACATCGTGCTGGCCACCTTCCACAGCAGGCTCGGCTACGCCAGGCCGTACCCGTCGGCCATCCCCGGCTCATGCCGCACCACGCGGGACTTCCTCGGTGAGCTGATCGACGCCGCCGACGCGCAGGGCCTGAAGGTCATCAACTACATGACCGACGACCCGCAGTGGCACAACGAGGGGCTCAGCTCCGGCGACTGGCTCAACTCCTCGGCCTTCTCCGGCTACGTCGGCCACAGCGTGGACCTGACCACCCGCGACGGCTTCGGCGAGTTCAGCTACCTGCAGTTCTTCGAGCAGATGCAGCGCTACCCCAAGCTGGCCGGGTTCTGGATCGACAACGACAACGCCTACTGGGAGCGCAACAACCTCTACGCCAAGATCTACCAGCAGCGCCCCGACATGACGATCTCGAACAACAACGAAGACACGCCGATCATGGACATGATCAGCAACGAGCAGAAGACCGGCATGACGCCGTCGTACGACTACCCGCAGGCGGTCTACACGGCGCTGCCCCGGCTGATCGAGGCCGACTTCAAGCTCCCCACCGGCGGCCCCTGGTGGTACGGCGGGTCCGACGAGGCCGTCGACCGCAAGCTCACCCTGGGACGGCTCGTCACCAACGCCGGCTCGTCGGTCAAGGCGCTGATGGCCGAGACCGCGATGGTCAACGGGAAGTTCCCCACCCAGCAGGCGAACTTCAACAACTTCGCCAACACCTACCTGGAGCAGATCTGGGAGTCGCTCGGCGGCACCGAGGGCGGCGGCTACATGTACGGCGGGCTGAAGCCGGGATTCTGGAACAACGGCGCGCACGGCGTGACCACGATCGCCAAGAACGACCCCGACCGGCACTACATCCACGTGATCACACCGCCGTCCGGCAGCACGCTGTCGGTGCGCGACAACGGCTACGCGATCAGCTCGGTGACCGACCTGCGCACCGGCGCGCCGATCACGTTCACCCAGGCGAACGGGGCGCTGACGTTGAGCGGGATCACCACCTGGGACCCGTACGACACCGTCTTCAAGGTCATCTCCAACGGACGGCAGGGCATCTACACCGGCGTCACCCTGTCCGCCGGCTCGTCCACCAGCGGTCACGGCGCGTCCGCGGCGGGCGACGGCGACTACCTCACCTACTGGGACAGCAACGCCGCCGAGCCGGCCTCGCTCACCTTCGACCTGGGCTCGGCCAAGCGCGTCCAGTACCTGGCGGTCAACCAGCGGGAGGACTCCACCGTCTACCCGTCGTCCGGGTCCGCGCGGATCTCCGGCTACCAGGTGCACGTCAGCAACGACGGGTCGACCTGGGGGAGTGCGGTCAAGACCGGCACCGTGCCCAACGCGCGGGGCGTCCAGTTCATCGACCTGAGCGCGACCACCGCCCGCTACGTCCGGCTCACCAAGACCGGCCACCACGGCGTGTCCCGCTGGCGGGTCGACGAGGCGTGGGTCGGCGGCCAGTACCCGGGCGGCGGCGGCACCAACCCGCCGCCCGGCCGGTACGAGGCGGAGGACGCGACGATCTCGCAGGGTGTCTTCGAGAACTCCCACACCGGTTTCAGCGGCACCGGCTACGTCAACGGCGACAATGTGGCGGGCTCGTACCTGCAGTGGACGTTCCCGGCCGCGTCGACCGGAACGGCGACGGTCAGGCTGCGTTACGCCAACGGCACCACGGCCAACCGGCCCTCGGCCATCGCGGTCAACGGGACGACGGTGTTCGCCTCGCGTGACTACGCGGGCACGG
>NZ_JBEXUP010000273.1:0-3601 GCF_040614375.1 Nonomuraea sp. NPDC005983 | reverse complement strand
GTCGTGCGCGGCGCACCTGCACTGCCCGCCGCTGGCCGTGGCCGTGGCCGCCGACCTGGCGGTGTCCGCTCTCAACCCGTCGCTGGACTCCTGGGACCAGGCGCCCGCCGCGACCACGCTGGAGACGCTGCTGCTGGAGGAGCTGGCACGGCTGGTGGGGTTCGGGCCCGAGGCCGTCGGCGTGCTCACCTCCGGCGGCACCGAGTCCAACCTGATGGGCCTGATGCTGGCGCGGGATCTGGTACTCGGCCGCGCGAGCGGGCGCCGGATCGAACTGGCCGGGGTGCCGGGAGCCGCGCCAGGTCCGAGGATCTTCGCCTCCGAGGCCGCGCACTTCTCGACGCGCCGGGCGGCGGCCCTGCTCGGGCTCGGCGAGGACGCGGTCGTCCCCGTCCCCGTCGACCGGGAGCTGCGGATGGACCCGCGGGCGCTGTCCGAGGCGCTGCGGGAATGCGTCTCGCGCGGCGAGCAGCCCGTGGCGGTGGTGGCCACGGCGGGCACCACCGACACCGGGGCGATCGACCCGCTGCGCGAGTGCGCGGCGCTGGCCGCCGAGCACGGAGCCTGGCTGCACGTCGACGCCGCGTACGGAGGCGGCGCGCTGCTGTCGGACCGGCTCGCGCCGCTGATGGACGGTGTCGAGCTGGCCGACTCGGTCTCCCTGGACTGGCACAAGCTGGGCTGGCAGCCCATCCCGGCCGGCGTCTTCCTGGTACGGCGAGCAGAAACGTACGCCTCGCTGGCCCGCCGGGCGGCCTACCTCAACCCGGCCGACGACGAGGAGGCCGGCTACCCCAGCCTGCTGGGGTTGTCGCTGCGCACGTCCCGCCGCGCCGACGCGTTCACCATCGCCGTGACGCTGCGGACGCTGGGCCGCGACGGGCTGGGCCGGCTCGTCGACGCCTGCCACGACCTCGCCCGCGCCGGTGCTGCGGCGGTGCGCGCCCACCCGCGGCTGGACCTGCACGCCGACCCCGTCCTGACCACGTTCCTGCTCCGCTACCTGCCGTCGGACCCCGCGCGGGCGGACCGCGTGAACGCCGGGCTGCGGCGCAGGCTGCTGCGGGAGGGGACGGCGGTGGTCGGCCGCACGGAGCTCCCGGGCGAGGGCCCGGGCCGGATCCGGCTCAAGCTCACCCTGCTCAACCCGCACACCACGCCCGCCGAGGTCGAACGGCTGCTTCAGGCGGTCGTCGCGGCGGGCCAGGCCGAGGAGGACGAGCTGTGAGGCCACGCAGGCCGAGCGACAGTGGGGAGGGCGACCTGTGAGCGAGCACCGCTTGTCCGTGACCGAGAGCCGCCCGGTGAACGAGCAGGCCGCCGGGGCCGTCGATCCGCTCGACCACCCCGATCCGCTGCGCGCGGGAGGGGCGGCGGCGGTGGAGACGCTGTTACGCGCCTACGTGCGCGAGACCAGGACGGAGGTCCCCGCCACCGGGCAGCGGCTGCTGCTCGACTTCCCGTCCGCCGGGGTCAGGCTGAGCATCCCGGTGCGGCACCGGTCCCTGACCGGCTGGCACCGCTTCGGCGAGCCGCTCGTCACCCCGGCCCGCCCGACCGACGCCGCGGCGCTGGTGGCCTGGGCGGCGGTCCGCGAGACGACCGTGAACCGGAGCATGCCGTCCCACCTCGGAGGGGACGCCGTCAGCCGGGTCCTCGACTCCGCCCGCCGGACCGCGGTCCATCTGGCCCGCCGCCGCGCGGAAGGCCCCGACGGGCGGGGGCCGACCCCGTTCCTCGACGCCGAGCAGGCCCTCCTGCTCGGGCACCCGTTCCACCCCGCGCCCAAGAGCCGCGAGGAGGTCTCCGACGGGGAGCTGGACGCCTACTCCCCCGAGTTGCGCGGCTCGTTCCCGCTGCACTGGTTCGCCGCGCACCCGGACGTGGTCACGGGCGAGAGCGCGGACGGCCGTCCCCCGGCCGACCTGGTGCGCCCGCTCGCCGCGGGGCTCGACCTGCCTCCCGGGACGGTCCCGGTGCCCGCCCACCCGTGGCAGGCGCGCGACGTGCTGCGCCGTCCCGAGGTCGCGGCACTGGTCGACGCGGGGCTGCTGCGCCCGCTCGGGCCCGGCGGTCCCGCGTGGTACCCGACGTCCTCCCTGCGGACCGTCCACCGGCCGGACGCGGAGACGATGCTCAAGCTCTCCCTCGGCATGCGGATCACCAACTCGCGGCGCAACAACCTGCGCGGCGAGATGCGGCTCGGCGTCCGGGCCGCCCGCCTGCTGGCCCGCGGGCCGGCCCGTTGGCTGCGCGCCGAGCATCCGGAGTTCCGCGTCCTGCGGGACTTCGCCTGGATCTCGGTGGGCACGGACGGCCCGGAAACCGGGCTGGAGACCGCGATCCGCGACAATCCCTTCCGCGGCGGCGACGGCGAGGGCCTGTGCGTCGCCGGTCTGCTGGCGGAGCGCACGGGCCCCGGCGACGGGAGCGCGCCCCGGCACCGCGCCCTGCTGTCGGCCGCGGTGGAGCGCGCCGCCCGGTCGCTGGGCACGTCCACCGCCGAGGCGTCGGCGCGCTGGCTGGCCCGCTATCTCGACGTGCTCGCTGTGCCGCTGATCCGGCTCCAGGCGCGGTACGGCATCGCCCTCGAACCGCACCACCAGAACACCCTGGTGACGCTGGACGGCGACGGCCTGCCCAGCGCCGGCTGGTACCGCGACAGCCAGGGCTACTACGTGGCCGCCTCCCGCGCCGGCGAGCTCGACCGGCTGCTGCCCGGCCTGGCCGGCGGCGTGCAGCTGGTCTTCGACGACGCCTTCGTCGACGAGCGGGTCGCCTACTACCTCGGGGTCAGCAACCTCCTCGGCCTGGTGGGCGCGTTCGGCGCGCTCGGCCTCGCCGACGAGGGCGACCTGCTGCGGGTGCTGCGCCGCGCGCTGGAGCGGCTGCGGGAGGCGGAGCCGGGCGCGAAAGGCCTGCTCGGCCTGCTCCTGGACGCGCCGGTACTGCGCTGCAAGGGCAACTTCCTGACCTGCGTGGAAGGGCTCGACGAGCTCGTCGGGGACGTCCGCGCCCAGTCCGTCTACATCGATCTGCCCAACCCCCTCACGGAGGTGCGACGTTGACCGCCCCCTACGACCTGGTCGGAGTCGGCATCGGCCCGTTCAATCTCTCGCTGGCGGCGCTCTGCGACGGCGCGCCGGGGCTGCGTGCGCTCTTCCTGGACGCCAAACCGGCCTTCTCGTGGCATCCCGGCCTGCTGCTGGAGGGAACGGTCCTGCAGGTGCCGTTCCTCGCCGACCTGGTCACCATGGCCGACCCGACGAGCCGCTGGTCGTACCTGAACTATCTGCGGTGCCACGACCGGATGTTCCCGTTCTTCTTCTCCGAGCGCTTCCACATCCCGCGGCGCGAGTATGACCACTACTGCCGCTGGGTCGCCGACCGGCTGCCCTCGTGCCGGTTCGACGCCGAGGTCGTCGCGGTGGAGTGGGACGACGCGGCGGCGGCGTTCGCGGTCGTGTACCGCTCTGCTGGCGGGGCGCGAACCCGGGTGCCGGCCCGGGTTCCTCGACCCGTTCGACCCGCATGTCGACAGTGAGCCCGCTCCTGACTGTCATCTGGGCGGCTCCGCCGGGTCGCAGGTCGATTGTCACCC
>NZ_JBEXUP010000272.1:0-3771 GCF_040614375.1 Nonomuraea sp. NPDC005983 | reverse complement strand
GCCGGCGCGTCGTCGCCGCGGTTCAGCGCGGCGACGCCCAGCGCCGCCAGCACCGCCGCCCCCGCCAGGGCCCCGGCCAGCACGCGGCGCCGTGACCCGCCGCCTCGGTGTTCGTCAGTCACCTGCCCCATCATCGCGGACCCATCGATGTCCCAGCACGCAGAGCGTGATGACCGGCGCGCCGAAGAATGGTACGAGCCTCAACAGGAATGACGCCTCCGGCCACCTCGGTAGCGGAATTTCCGATATTTCCTGATCTTTACTGGTGCTGAAAATGTGTGGCGGTTTTGGAGATCACGCGGTTACGGTGGACAGCGTCCAGCACGACAAGGTCCAGCACAACAAGAAAGGCGCCGACCCGTGAGCGTATTGCCAGAACCGTGCCGTACGGAGCTCGCGGGCGTGCGCAGACAGGCTTCCGGGTGACACCGAAAGGATTCACCGGGAAAGCCGCTCCGGGCAGCAGCCCGAGGCGGCTTCTTTGTTGACAGACCGGGTGTGGGGCAGTCAGGACAGCCCGCCTGCCTTGGGAGCAGGAGTATCGCAGGTTCGAATCCTGCCACTCGGACGACGGCCCTGAAAGAAAAGGGCCGCGGGCCTCGGCCTGGCCGACGGGAATGGCGCCCCCCGGCCGGACAGAGCCCACCGCCCCGGGCGCGGCCCACGCCAGCCCAGCCCGGGGCCCACAGCCTCTCCCCAACCGGAACCTCTGGGACGGAGCCCGACCGGCAAAGCGCTCCCAAGCCGGCCCGACGCGGGCCCCACAGCCCCCTCCTCAGCCGGAACCTCCAGGGCGGAGCCCGAACGGCCGGCCCTCCCACCCGATCGGACGAGCGCTCTCGCCCGGAACCGGCCAGGGCTTCCGCTCAACCGGGTGAGCTCAATCGGCCAGGCGTTCTCGCTCGGCCCGCTGATGCGGCATCCCCGCCGAAGACGTGGGATAATTTCAGCCGGTGCCCTCTCGGCCATAGGCGTGGAAGCTTCCACCAACCTCGGCGAGAGGGTTTTTTCATGTCCGGATGAGCCCACATCCGGACAACCCGATCGACGGATCTGGGCTGGGACGCCGTCGGCGACGAGCTCGCGCCATCCCGTCAACGTCCAGCCGACGCCCTGCTGCCGTCGTCTCGACCACGCTTCGTGCACGCCTATCCCGAGGACCCTGGAGGTTCGCATGCTTGATGAGTACGCCCTCATGCGCCACGCCGAGCTGATCGCCGAGGCGGAGGAGTTCCGCAGAACCCACCCCGCACGGGAACGACGTCTCGTCCCTGCCCGGAGTCGCGCCGCGGGGATGCTCCGTCGCATCGCCGACCGCCTCGAACCCCCGGCGGACCGGGTGATCGCATGAAGGCGTCCTTCTCCCCGTCCCACCACACGGCCGACCGGCGCGGTCCCCTCCTGCCACCCTGGCCGCCTGGACCGACCGAAACCTCGACTCGAGGGCCCCGGCCCGGCTTGACGGCCTGGGGACGGTCGCGTCCGGCGGGTCGGAGCCGGACGGACCGTCACACCTGTTACGGCGTCAGGACGACCTTGTTGCACTCGTCCTGCTTGTTCTTGAACAGCTCGAACCCGTGCGGAGCCTCCCGCAGCGGCATCCGGTGCGAGATGACGAAGCTGGGGTCGATGTCGCCCCTGCGGATCCGCTCCAGCAACGGCTTCATGTACCGCTGCACGTGGCACTGACCGGTCCTGAGTGTGAGCGAGCGGTTCATCAGCGAACCCATCGGGAACTTGTCGAGCATCCCGGTGTACACCCCGATGACCGACACCACCCCGCCGTTCCGGCAGGACAGGATGGCCTCGCGCAGCGCGTACGCACGCTCGGTCTCCGACCGGATGGCCTGCTTGACCCGGTCGTACGCGTACACGGCGGGAATGGGATGGTGGCCCTCCATGCCGACGGCGTCGATGCAGGCGTCGGGCCCGTGTCCGCCGGTCATGTCGCGCAGTGCGTCGAGGACGTCCACCTCCTCGTAGTTGAGCGTCTGCGCGCCCGCGCGCTGCGCGTGGTTCAGCCGGTACTGGAACCGGTCGATGCAGATGACCCGTTCCGCGCCGAGCATGTAGGCGCTGGCCACGGCGAACTGGCCGACCGGCCCCGCACCCCACACCGCGACCGTCTGACCCGGCTTGATGTCGCACATCTCCGCGCCCATGTAGCCGGTCGGCAGGATGTCGGACAGGAAGAGCACCTTCTCGTCCGGCAGATCATCCTCGATCTTGATCGGCCCCACGTCGGCGAACGGCACCCGCGCGTACTCCGCCTGGCCTCCGGCGTAACCGCCCAGCATGTGCGAGTAACCGAAGACGCCCGCAGGGGAGTGCCCCATGAACTTCTCCGCCATCCCCGCGTTGGGGTTGGAGTTCTCGCACACCGAGTACAGGCCCTCCTGGCAGGCGAAACAGGCGCCGCACGCGATCGGGAACGGCACGACCACCCGGTCGCCGACGCTCAGGTTCGACACCCCGGGGCCGACCTCCACGACCTCGCCCATGAACTCGTGGCCGAGGATGTCCCCCTTCTTCACCGTGGGGACGTGCCCGCCGACCAGGGGCAGGTCGGACCCGCAGATCGCGGTCGAGGTGACGCGGACGATCGCGTCGCGGGAGTTCAGGATGCGCGGGTCCGGGACCTCCAGCACCTCCAGGGTGTCGCGGCCCATCCAGCAGTTGGCCCTCACGACCGTCCCCCCGACCCGACGGGCTGGGCCGGACGCTGCGCGGCCAGGCGCGGCGTGTACGCGCCCTCCGGGCTGGCCTCGGAGCGGACCACCTCGCCCGTCTCCATGACCTGCTTGAACCGGCGCAGGTCATCGCGTATCTGCTGCTCGGGGTGCTCGCCGAGCAGCCTGGCGATCACGGCGCTGAGCGCGCGGCCAGGTGTCCCGTACGTCAGATCGACCTGGACCACCGTGCCGTGCCCGCCCAGCGCGTTCGTGAAGCGCACCGAGCCGTTGGTCGAAACGTCGGCGCCGCGGATGGAACCCCAGGTGATCAGCTCGCCGACGCGGTCCTCGATGATCTCCGCCTCCCACTGGACGCCGCCCATCGGGCCCCTCGCCCTCCACTGGGAGCGGCGCTCGCCGAGACTCCTGACCGACTCCAGGTGCGTCATGAACTGAGGCAGCTTCTCGAAGTCGCGCCAGTAGCGGTAGACCTCCTCGCGTGGCCGGTTGATCGTGATCGTGGCGCGTACCCTCATCGGGCCCTTGCCGTGCCTGGTCTTCGAGGCGCGGATCGCGGTGTAGAGGTCGAACGCGGTGATCCCGGCGACGGCGACCGTCACCACCATGATCCGGCGCCGCCTTCCCGTCGCCGACCGCTCCCAGCTCCCGAGACGCCCTGCACCAAAACGCCCCGTCCGGGCACGACCTATCCCGGTACGACCCCAGCCCCCTGCGCGGCCTGATCCCGCGCGACCCAGGATGCCTGCGCGGCCCGCCCTGGCGCGACCCAGGAGGCCCGTGCGACCGGCCCCGGCGCGACCCAGGATCGCGGCGGGCGTGAAGTCGGCGAGACTCCATGTCACGCCCCGTCCGCGGCTTGGTGTGCGCTGCCAGCGTCCGAGGCGCTTGGCACCTTCCGACTGCCTCCAGACTCCCGAGCGCATCGCCCCTCCAACGAGCGCCGAGGCAGCCGACCGTCCCGAACGTCTCCCAGGGGCCGCTGGGGCCGACTCCGCCGCCGGGGTCCGGGTCTTCTCCGACGACGGCAAGTGCGTGTCCGACGCGGTGCTGATGCGCCGCGCCCTGGAGTACGTCAAGG
>NZ_JBEXUP010000271.1:0-3819 GCF_040614375.1 Nonomuraea sp. NPDC005983 | reverse complement strand
ACAGAGCACAGACCCGGGACTACACCATCGACATTCGTCGATCCTCCAATCTGCGAGTCCACTCGCAACAAGCGACATCGTGTCGCACGTGCTGGTCGCGACCGGCCGAAGAGCCGCAGCGCGGCCAGCGACCGCCCGACGCGCGGACCGCCGCAGGCGGGCCGTCTTGAAACCGTAGGGAAAGTTCTCATCCGGCAGTGAAGCGGCCTGGCTGACCTGGTGTTTCGTCGCGCTCTTCGGCCTGTGCGTTTCCGCACTCAGGCACCGGCAGCGCGTCCAGGAGGAGGCACACAGGATGGCGGGGGATGCATGGAAGACTTCGGACCTGACGTTCACGACCCGTACCGGTACGCCGATAGAGCCGCGCAACTTCAACCGGGCCTTCGAGACCCACTGCCGCCGTGCAGGCGTCCCGCGTATCCGTGTACACGACACCCGGCACACGTACGCTTCGCTCCTGGCCGCCCTCGACGTCCACCCGCGTGTGGCGATGCGCATTCTGCGGCACTCGCAGATCTCGATGACCATGGACGTCTATACGCAGATCCCGAGCCCCGAGACCCGCAAGGCGCTCGACCGGCTGAATGAGCGTCTGACTGCCGAATCAGACGGTTAAGCTCGGCGGCGTTGCTGTACAACGCTGCTGTACGGCCACGAAAAAGGCCCTCTGGGATCACCCCGGAGGGCCTTTGAACTGGGCGCGGCCGGAGGTACTCGAAACCCCAACCTTCTGATCCGTAGCCAGTTAGATATCGTCCGCCGATGTCCATCTCTGGCAGAAACATCTGTTCAGAGCTATCTCTCCCGTGACCATCTTCTAAGGGTGTCCATCGGCGTCCAGGGATGTTGTTAGCAACCGCGTTAGCAAGATCCTCTTGTTGGGCCGATAGCGTTACGGGCTATGCACTCGTCCCCAGCCGAGATCCAACGTTTCTTCCTCTTCGCCGACCACTTCCAGTTCTACCTTCAAGACGCCGAAACGTACGGGGCCGCCATCAAGATCGGCGATGTCGACGGGGACCCCTGGGCCGAGGAAGCCTCAGATACGCTGAGGATCGGAGTGGAGACGTTCTCGATCGCCGTGGCCACGGCCCGCCAGGACTGGGTCCTGATAAAACTTCGCGTGCACCAGTCACCCCCACCACCGGAGCCCCTTGCCGAGGCCGACCATGTGGTAGAGGCCGACCTCGACCTGCCAACCGGACAGCTCAGCGTCTACGGCTGCGCCCAAGAGCCAGGAACCGAAGAAGTGATCGCCCTCCCACCGAGCAGGTACCGGGCGCGAATCTCGTACCTGTCGACAGAGGTTGTCCCCCCGCACACCAACGACGACGAGCCGGGAGACCACTTCGAGCACCGGGTCGAGATGTGGGCCACCGCGCAAGCTACCAGCATCCGTGTTCTGAAGCAGGGGCCCAATCCTTGGGCCGGATAACCCTCTGATCCGTAGGGAACGGCAGGTGCCGCGTTCGCACGCTGCTGCCCTGCTGAGGCGGCGGATATGGGTCGATGCGATGAGATCGCGTGAGGCGGTGTTGCTGTACGCGCTGCTGTACAGCACCCCGTCCGATGGCCCGCCCTCATCATCCGATGCCAAGTGGACCCGCACCACAGGGCCGCCAGGCCCGAGGACGGGAAGCCACGCGGCAGCCATGGTCGGCAAGTGGCGGATGGCGTTAGCGACACCGCGCTTCACAGCCACCCCGCCTACCAGCAGATTCTGACGATCTTCGCCAACGTCGACCGGCCTATGCGCGCTCGCGACCTTTGCCAGGCCCTGGACCTGCCCATCGTGTCGAAGAACACTGAGAACATCCGCTCCAAACTCAAACGCCTGGTCAGCCGCGGCATCCTCATCAAGACCGAGCCCGGCTTGTTCACCCAGCCATGCCCATAGCCCAGCAGCGAACCCCCTGACCAGCCCACCTCTTCCAACCCCAACGACGAAAAGGACATCAACACACGAATCGCCCTCTCAGGTTCCGGGCATCAGGGCCGGTACGCGATGTGCGAGATCTTGAACGCGATCCTCTGCCGGCAGGGCCTGAGGTCCGGTCAGTCCCGCTCCCAGGAGGCGTCGCCCTCGGACGCCATCAGTCCGCTCTGATAGGCGATAGCGACCGCCTGGGCGCGGTCGCGCGCGTCGATCTTCGCCAGGATCCGCTTCAGGTGGGTCTTTACCGTGGACTCGGCGAGCAGGAGCAACTCGGCGATCTGCGCGTTCGAGTAGCCCTCGGCCGCCTGCCGGAGCACCTCCCGCTCCCGGGCGGTCAGCCGGGCCAGCCGCCGATCGCGCGGCCCGGGCCGCTCCCGCCCCGGGCCGGCGGCGACGAGTTGGCCCACCAGGTCGCGGGTCACCGCCGGGTCCAACACCGACTCCCCGGCGGCGAGGGTCTGTACAGCGTCGATCAGGCGCTCCGGGGAGGCCCGCTTGAGCAGGAATCCGGCGGCGCCGGCCCGCAGCGCGCCCCACACGTAGTCGTCGTGGTGGAAAGTGGTCAGTACCAGCACCCGGGTGGGCGGCCGCGCCGCCACGATCCGGCGAGTCGCCTCGACCCCGTCGATGCCGGGCATCCGCACGTCCATCAGGACCACGTCCGGCACCGCCGCACGGCACAGCTCCACTGCCTGCAGCCCGTCAGCGGCCTCGCCGACCACCTCGATTCCGTCCGCGCTGCCGAGTACCAGGGCGACCCCGGCGCGCAGCAGGGCGTCATCGTCGGCGATCACGACTCTGATGGTCACGGGGCCACCGCCGCCGGGGTGCCCGGGATCGGGAGTACGGCATGCAGCCGGAAACCGCCGCGCTCGCCGGCGCCATGCTCCACGCTGCCGCCGAACTCGCGGACCCGCTCCGCTATGCCTCGCAGGCCGCGACCTGGCACGTAGCCGCCGGCCACGCCCACACCGTCGTCCTGGATCTCGACGTCGAGCATGTCTCCGTCGCAATGAACCGAGACCTCGGCCCGGGCCGCGCGCCCATGCTTGACCGTGTTGGTCAGCGCCTCCTGAACGATCCGGTAGGCCGACAGGTCGAGCGGGCGCGGCACCTGGTGCACGGCAGGGTCGACCCGGGCGGTCACCCGGATCCCCGTCTGCTCCATCCGCTCGGTCAGCGATGCCAGTTGTGCCAGCCCCGGCTGCAGGCCCGGCTCTTCCTGGCGCAGCAGGCCGAGCACCCGGTCCAGTTCCTCCAGCGCCTGCCGGCCGGTGTGCTCCATCGTGCCCAGCAGGCCACGGGTCTGCTCCGGGTCCCGGTCGAGCAGCCGACGGGCGGCGCCGGTCTGCACGAGTAGCACGCTGAGGGTGTGCCCGACTAGGTCGTGCAGTTCCCGGGCGATCCGCACCCGCTCGTCGGCGACCACCTGGTTGCGCAGTACTCGGCGCGCCGCTTCCTGCTCCTCCTGCCGCCGGGCCCAGCCGTAGCCGAGCGCCCAGGCCAGCAACCAGACGAACAGGACCGCGGCGGGCACCATCTGGTAGGTGTGCGTGGGTCCGGAGAAATACGCGACCATGTCGAGCAGCACGATGACCGGTCCCAGCCTGGCCTGGGCGCGCGTGCCGCGCAGGCCGAGCGAGTACAGGCCGAGCAGGTTCGCGTATGGCGATACCGGGCTGGTCACGATGAACAGGGCCTCGGCGGACAGCGCGGCGGAGCCGACCAGGTACGCGGCGAGCGGAAGCCTCCGGCGAGCGGCGAGCGCGCCGGCGATCAGCACGCTCAGCGCGAGCGCCGCGGGCATCCGGTCGCCGATCCGCACCGCCGCGCCGAGCCGCTCGACCAGCATCGCGGCCAGGAATGCGGCGGCGAGCGCCAGG
>NZ_JBEXUP010000270.1:0-3990 GCF_040614375.1 Nonomuraea sp. NPDC005983 | reverse complement strand
GCGGGATCGGCGCGGAGTTCGGGCACATGCCCCTCACCGGCGGCACGGCGCCCTGCATGTGCGGGGCCGTCGGCTGCTGGGGCATGGACGTCGGCACCAACGCGCTGCTGCGCCACCTGGGCCTGGCGTTCGGCGGCGGGCAGGGGCGGGAGCAGGCCGAACTCCTGGTGGCGGGGGCGGCGGCGGGCGACGAGGCGGCCCTGGAGGCGCTGACGTCCAGCGCGCGGTCGCTGGGACGGGGGGTGGCGGCGCTGGTGAACGCGCACGACCCGGAGGCCGTGACGCTGTCGGGCCTGGCCGTGGACCTGTACGAGCACGCCCTGCCGGCGATCACCGGCGAGTTCGGGCCCGGCCTGATGACGATCCGCCGCGAGCGGCCGCCGCGCCTGGAGGCCTCCGCCCTCGGCTGGCGCGGGCCGCTCATCGGCGCGATGGAGTCCGTCTTCGACGAGTTCCTGACGCCGGAGGGCGTCGAGTCCTGGCGCCGCACCCGCCAGGGGGCGTGACCAGGGGGGCCGCTGGGGCTGCGACACGCCCGAGTGGACAAATGTGACGGATAACACGCGGACGGGCATGAAACGCCCAGCGGAGGCGCGCGCCCCGCCGACGCGGCACCACCTGGCGATCTTGGGACGCGGCCTGCCGGGACGAGCGCGACCTCGTCCGGGCCGGGACGCAACCGGAGCCCCCCGAACCCGCGCCACGCACCCGCGACACCGCCCTCGAGCAGCCCCGGAGCCGGTCATGGCGATCTTCTTCGGCACCGGCCGCGCAGGCCGCGACCTGCGGATTCTCCAGCGTGTGAGCGCAGGGCCGGAGCCGGCGCCCCGGCACCGCGGCCCCTCGCCTGCCCGGCATCGCCGGCCGCTACGGACAGCGAGCTCGGCGGCCCGGAGGAGGGCCGTTTCGGGGCATCGGAGGTGGTTGCCCGCCCCGAAAGGGCTACGGTGGGTGAACGCGTGGTCGGCGGCATGGGGGTCGGCGGAGACACGGTCGCGCAGGACAGGGCGTGCGCGGAAGGGGCCGCATCGGTGTCGCGCGCACCTTGAGCGGTCGCTTTCTGCTACACGAACCGCTGGTATCCGCCATGATTAGCCACTGCACTACGGGTAACACAATCCCGATCGTTAACTCCCCGAGGAGAGAAAAGAGATGGCACTTCCCACTCTCACCCCCGAGCAGCGTCAGGCGGCTCTGGCCAAGGCCGCCGAGGCTCGTGCGGCCCGCACCGCCCTGCTCGCCAAGGTCAAGGCGGGCGAGCTGTCGTTCGCGCAGCTCCTGGAGCGCGACGACGACATCGCCAAGAAGATCAAGGTGTCGCAGGCCCTCCGCGCGGTCAAGGGCGTCGGCCCGGCCAAGGCCACCGCGCTCATGGAGGAGGCGGGCGTCGACGAGAAGCGCCGCCTCGGCGGCCTGGGCGCCCAGCAGCGTAAGAAGCTGGTCGACGCGCTCGGCTAGCCCTGGCGCGGCCAGGTCCGCGCGGAACGCCGCGCGGACCGGCCGACGACCTCACCGGCACCTCGCGCCCGTCCCTCGGAACCCCCACCACTCCCCCGCGGCGCGACCGCACTCACGCGGGCAGAGCCGGCCACACGGCGGCCTCAGGAGCGCAGGTACGCCAGCACGGCCAGCACACGGCGATGCTGGTCGCTGTCGTCGGCGTAGAGGCCGAGCTTGTTGAAGATGCTCCTGATGTGCTTCTCGACGGCTCCGTCGCTGATCACGAGCTGCCTGCCGATGGCGGGGTTCGACTTGCCCTCGGCCATCAGCCCGAGCACCTCGCGCTCGCGCGGCGTGAGCTGCGCCAGCGGGTCGTCCTTCCGTCTGCGCACCATCAACTGCGACACCACCTGCGGATCGAACACGGTGCCGCCCGCGGCCACCCGCCGCAGGCCCTCCAGGAACTCGTCGACGTCGACTACCCTGTCCTTGAGCAGGTAGCCCACCGCGCCCCTGGCGTCGGCGAGCAGGTCGTCGGCGTAGGAGACCTCGACGTACTGCGACAGGATCAGCACGGGCGCCCCCGGCACCCGGTTCCGCGCCTCGACCGCGGCGCGCAGCCCCTCGTCGGTGAAGGACGGCGGCATCCGCACATCCACCACCGACACGTCGGGCCGGTGCTCGGCGACCGCCTCGACGAGGGCGGTGCCGTCGCCGACGGCCGCGACCACCTCGCAGCCGAACTCTTCGAGCAGCCTGACCAGGCCCTCCCTGATCAGAACCGCGTCATCGGCCACGACTACCCGCACGGTACCTCCGCCACGATCACCGTCGGCCCGCCTTCTGGCGATTGCACGACCAGCTCCCCGTCGACCGCGCGGAGCCGGTCGGCCAGCCCGGCCAGGCCATGTCCTTTGGCGACGTGTGCGCCGCCGACCCCATCATCCCCCATGGTGAGCAGCAGCGTGTTTCCGGTGCGGCTGAGCTGGATGGTGCACTGGGTGGCCCGGCTGTGCTTGGCGACGTTGGTGAGCGACTCGGCGACGACGAAGTAGACGGCGTTCTCGACGGCCGCCTCGTACCGCTCGGTGGCCTGCACGTCCAGGTCGACGGGGACGGTGCAGCGCCCGGCGAGGGCGGCGAGCGCGGGCGCGAGGCCGCGGTCGGACAGGATGGGCGGCGCGATGCCGCGCGACAGGGCGCGCAGCTCGTCGAGCGTCTCCCGGGTGGCGGTGATCGCCGAGCTGATCGTGGCCTGGGCGGCCTCGGGGTCGCGCTGCATCTGCCGCTGCGCCCTCGACAGCTCCATGGCGAGCGAGACGAGGCGCTGCTGCGGCCCGTCGTGGATGTCGCGCTCCAGCTTGCGCAGCGCGTTGGCCTCCGCCGAGACGGCCGCCGCGCGGCCCTGGGCCAGGTCGTCGATGCGTTCCTGCAGCTCGGCGACGCCGGTCAGCAGCGCCCTGCCGAGCGCGGCGCGCGTCAGTGCGGACGCCCGCACGACGAACGGCATGAGGATCAGTGCGACCAGGCCGAGGGAGACGTAGAAGACGCAGCCGATGGCGTACCCGCTGCCGAGGCCGATCACCTCGGGCAGCTCCTGGTTGCCGGGGATCTGCGCGGTGACGAGGCCCCACAGCGGGTAGGTCAGCGCCGTGACCGGCACCGCCCAGAACACCACGGTCAGCACGAACGAGACGATGGCCAGCGGGAAGTTCAGGATGCCGTGCAGCAGGTCGAGCCACGACTGGCCGCTGGTGATCGGGTTGGCGAGCCTGCGGAACCTGCCCGCCCCCTCCGGGGGCCGCTTGTAGCGGGGACGCACCGGCGGACGTTTGAGCACGTCCGACAGCCAGCCGCGCTCGGCGTCTGCGAAGCCCCTGGCGATCAGGAGGGTGCCTGCCAGAATCGGCACGCCGATCCACACGAGCGAAGTGCCGATGCCGGCGGCGAAGCCGGGCAGCAGCAGCACGAAGCCGATGACGGCCGTGGGGAAGCCGATCAGCGTGTAGCGCGTGTCGAGCAGGACACGCCGCATCAGGGAGCGCATGCCCTACACGCTAGGGCTCCGCCGTGTCCGGTTCGACCCGGTGAGCAGGCGTTCGACGGTAGGGCCAGCCCTACCACGGCCGGTGGTGCGACCTCGACCCGAAGAGGGCGGCTCACGGCACTGTGCGCGAACGCCCCACGCGGAAGCCTTGGTTCATCAGTTCCCCGATGAAACGAGGCCCCCATGACCGTCCTGCTCGACCGTCCGGCCGAGTCCCCGGTACGGCCCGTCCCGCCGAGCCGCAAGGCGGTCAGGGACCCGTTCATCGACTTGCTGCGCGTGTTCGGGATGGCGCTGGTGGTCCTGCAACACTGGACGATCCCGGTCCTGACCTACCAGGACGGCCGGCTCGGCACCGGGAACGCGCTGGCCACACCGGGCGTCTGGGTCGTCACCTGGATCAGCCAGGTCATGCCGCTGGTGTTCTTCGCGGGCGGCGCCGCCAAACCACGACGGTCCCCACCGAGTGGGGCATCGAAGGGATGTCGACCTGGAGCCTGCGC
>NZ_JBEXUP010000269.1:0-4079 GCF_040614375.1 Nonomuraea sp. NPDC005983 | reverse complement strand
GGTGCTGGAGGGAGGCGGCTCGACGGCGGCCGCGCCGCTGGCCCGCAGCGTCCTGGAGGCCGCCCTCGCCTGACGGCCCGCCCCGTCGGCCCACCCCGTCGGCCCGCCTTGACGGCAGGCCGGGGGCAGACCGCTCTGACGGCCCGGCCCGCCGTGGGGGCGCCCTGACGGCGCGGGTCAGCGGTAGGCCGAGGACTGCAGGGTGTAGAGGTCGGCGTAGAGGCCGTCGAGCGCCATCAGGGTCTCGTGGTCGCCCTGTTCGACGATCTTGCCGTGGTCGAGGACGTAGATGCGGTCGGCGTACCTGACGCTCGCCAGGCGGTGGGTGATCAGGACGACCGTGCGGCCGTCGGAGTGGCTGCGGATGCGTTCGAACAGGGCGTGTTCGGCTCGGGCGTCGAGTGCGGCCGTGGGTTCGTCGCAGATGAGCAGGGGCGCGTCGCGGTGGAAGCCGCGGGCCACCGCGATGCGCTGCCACTGGCCGCCCGAGAGCTCGTGGCCGTCCTTGAACCGCCTGTCGAGCAGGGTGCGGTAGCCGTGGGGCAGGTCGGCGACGACCTCGTCGGCGCCCGCCACGGCGGCGGCCGCGTGCAACGCCTCCTCGCCCTTGTCGGTGCCCATCGTGATGTTGTAGCGGGCGGTCAGGGGCCAGCGGGTGTGGTCCTGGGCGATGACGGCGGTGCGCAGGCGCAGCTCGTCGGGGCTGACCTCGCGCAGGTCGACGTCGTCCCAGGCGACCGTGCCCGAGTCGGGCTCGTACAGGCCGGAAAGGATCTTGGCCAGGGTGGACTTGCCCGAGCCGTTCTCGCCGACGAACGCGATGATCTCGTTCTTCTTGATCTCGATGGAGACGCCGCGCAGCGCGGGCGAGTCGGCGCCGGGGTAGGTGAAGACGGCGTTCTCGACGGTGATGCGCTCGAAGGACTCGGGGGCGGGCACGGGCCGGGGCCCGGCCAGGCGGCGTTCGGCGGCGGCGCAGAACTCCAGGAAGTCGGTGAAGTACAGGCCCTCCTCGTAGAGCCGGTTCGTGGCGAACAACAGGTTGGACAGCGACGTCTGGCCGGACCTGATCGCCAGCACGGCGGTGCCCGCCACGGCCAGCGGGATCGCCGCGATCGACAGCAGGACGCCGAGCGCCACGTAGACCAGCCCGGTGCCCGCCCCGCCGAGGGCCTCGCCGACCAGCCGCGCGATGGTCTGCCGCTTGGCCAGGCCGAGCATGACGCCCTGCTCGGCCTGCGCCACCGCGTCGTACATGCGCAGCAGGAAGCCGCGCATGGTGAACGAGCGGACCTCGCCGGCGGGCTCGCGGTCGGCGAGCAGCTCGGCGATGATCCACTTGCGGCGGTGCGCGGGGATGAGCGTGTAGAGGGTGGAGTAGCGCATGCGGGCGCTGCGCACGGTGGCCCACGCGTCGGGCAGGACGGCGAGCACGAGCAGCGGCAGCAGCACCGGGTGCAGCACGCCCAGCACCCCCGCCACGGCGGTGAGCCCGACGACGGCGGTGACTACGTTGATCGCCGAGGCCACCACGGAGTCGGCCATCGCCACGCCACGCGCCCTGGCCCGCTGGAGCGCGTCGTGGAAGTCGGGGTCGTCGTAGGCCACCAGGTCGACCTGGCTGGTCAGGCCGTACAGCCGCTCTTCGGTCAGGCGGGACACCTGCGGGTCGAGGCGCCCCTGGGCCCAGCCCGCGCCCGCCTGCAGGGTGGTGCGCAGCACGGCCGCCGCGCCGACCAGGAGCAGGCTCGGCAGCGCGGCCAGCACCCGCTCGGGGGTGGGGCCCTCCTGGAACAGCGCGTTGAGCACGCCGGTGGTCGCCAGCAGCCCGAACGCGGTGAACACGCCGCTGAGCAGGTTGAGGACGATGGTGGCTGCGGTGTCGCGGGGGCTGGCCCGCCAGGCCATGCCCATCGCGTGGCCCACGAGGGACGGCAGCCGCCTGGCAATGGTGAGAAAACCGACTTCGGCCATCTTGTCCGTGTGGGCATGCCACTCGGAAAGGGAGATCTCGCCTAATTCGAGGGGCTCTTCAGGCATACTCTGAGTGTGCCCGCAGGCACCGACAGTTCTCACCTGAATTACGTATGGGCGCGGGCCGTAGTTGGTGTCACACTCTGAGTGATGCTGCGATCCGCCGACCCCAGCGATCTACCGGCCGAGCCGAACCTGTTCGTGGGCAGGGAGTCCGATGTGGACGAGCTCGTCCACCTGATGCGCGTCACGAGGGTCGTCACCCTCTGTGGCGCGGGCGGCATCGGCAAGACCAGGCTGGCCCTGCGCCTGGCCGCCAGGATCGCGCCCGAACACCCCGGCGGCGTGCGTCTCGTCGAGCTGGCCGACCTGGAGAAGGGCGCCCTGCTCGGCCAGGCCTGCGCCGCGCTCGGGGTCGCGGGCGACCTGCCGGAGGCGATCGGCGGCAGGCACGTGCTGCTCGTCCTCGACAACTGCGAGACCGTGATCGCCGAGTGCGCCGAGCTCTCCCGCGACCTGCTCGGCGCGTGTCCCGGCCTGACCATCCTGGCCACCAGCCGCGAGCCGCTGCGCGTCCCCGGAGAGGCCGTGTGGCGGGTGCCGCCGCTGTCCCTGTCGGGCGACCCCGCGCGGTGCGAAGCGGTGCGGCTCTTCCAGGCCAGGGCCGTGGCGGCCAGGCCCGGCTTCGAGCTCACCGACGAGGTGCTGCCGCACGTGGCCGAGCTGTGCAGGGCGCTCGACGGGCTGCCGCTCGCGATCGAACTGGCCGCCGCGATGGTCAGGGTGCTGTCGGTCAGGCAGCTCGTCGACCGGCTCGACGACCGTTTCAGGCTGCTCGCCGACGGCGTCCGCACCGCCCCCGCCAGGCAGCGCACGCTGCGCGCCGCCGTCGACTGGAGCTACCGGCTGCTCAGCCCGCAGGAACGGTTGCTGCTGCGCCGCGTCGCCGCCTTCCGCGCCTGCTGGACCCTCGACCTGGCCGAGTGGGCCTGCGCGGGCGACGGCCTGCCCGAGGAGGACGTGCTGCCCCGCCTGTGCGACCTGGTCGACAAGTCCCTGGTCGTGCTCGACGGGGAGATCGCGGGCGAGGCCCGCTACCGGCTGCTGGAGACCGTCCGCGAGTACGCGCTGGAGCAGCTCGCCGAGTCGGGCGAGGAGACCGCGCTGCGCCGCGCGCACCTGGCGGCGATCGTCAGGCTGGCCACCGGGTTCACAGCCGCCGTGTCGCCGGGCGCGCGCACGCACTGGCCGGTCATCGAGCGCTACGGCACCCTCCTCGACGGGCTCAGGAGCGAGATCTGCGCCGCCCTCGATTGGTCGATCGCGTCCGGGCAGCCCGAGCCCGCGTTCAAGCTGCTGACCGACCTGCGCTACCTGCTGGTCGCGGCCGGCCGGATCACGGGCCTGGAAAGCCGACTCGACCGGCTGCTCGCGCTGGACGCGCCCCACGTGCCGTCCGGCCTGCGCGGGCAGGCCGCCATCCTGCGCGGCGAACTGGCCGTCCAGCGCGGAGACCTGGAGACGGCCGCCCGGTCCGCGCGGGAGGGGCTGGAGCTGTGCAGGTCGGCGGGCGACGAGTACGGCCAGGCGGTCGGCCTGATCCTGCAGGCCCGCTCCACGGGCGAGCAGGAACCTCTGGGGCCGGCGCTGGAGTCGGCCAGGCAGCGCGGTGACCCGATCCTGGAGTCGATCGTCCAGGGCACCAGGGCGCTCATCGGCCTCTACCAGGGCAGGCTGAACGAGGCGCAGCGCGGCTTCCAGGAGGTGCTGGCACTCAGCGAGCGGCTCGACAACCACTGGGCGCGGTCCAACGCGCACCTCGGCCTGGCGCAGGTGGCGCGCCGCACCGGCGACACGGCCTCGGCCAGGCGGCACTACGAGTCGAGCCTGCGCCTGCTGCGCCACGTCGACGCCGGGCAGCAGATCATCAGCTGCCTGGCCGGGCTCGGCGGCGTCGCGCTCGACGCGGGCGACCTGGTGGAGGCCCGGGCCAGGCTCACCGAGGCGCTGCTGCTCAGCCGCGACGCGGGGTTGCACGAGAGCACCGCCCGGCGGCTGGGCGCGGGCGGGCAGGGGATCGTCTATCTGGGCCAGGGGCCGGACGG
>NZ_JBEXUP010000268.1:0-4207 GCF_040614375.1 Nonomuraea sp. NPDC005983 | reverse complement strand
CCGGCGACCGCCGCCTGCAGCTCTGCCGCCTCCGGGTTGGACGTGCGGGCCAGCACGAACACGCCCGCATCGTTGGCGACCGCCGACGCGATCGCGCCCTCCAGCGAGCCGAACCCCAGGTACGGGCTGAGCGTCACCGCGTCGGCCGCCAGCGGGCTGCCGTGGTCGAGGTAGGCCTCCGCGTAGGCAGCCATCGTGCTGCCGATGTCGCCGCGTTTCACGTCGAGGAGCACCAGCGTGCCCGCGTCGCGGAGGTCGGCGATCACGCCTTCCAGGACGGCGATGCCGCGGCTGCCCCACCGCTCGAAGAACGCCGACTGCGGCTTCACGACCGCGGCCACGTCGCTCACCGCGTCGGCCACCGTGCGGCTGAACCGCTCGAGCCCGGCAGGGGAGTCGTCGAGGCCCCACGCGTTGAGCAGCGCCGGGCTCGGATCGATGCCCACGCACAGCGGGCCGCACTTGTCGAGCCTGGCACGCAGCCGTGCCCCGAATGGCTCACTCATCACCAGGTCCCCCTCACGACCGTTCGAAGACTAGCCCGCGACGACACGCGCCAGGAAGGTTTCGGCCGAGGCGGTTATGGGACGCTCGCAGTATTTCAGGCATGGCCGGTGGGGTAGGTGAGCAGACATGTACGAGATCGCCCAGCGCACGCTGGCGCTGCGCACCGAGCCGCCGCGCGAGGTGACCGTGACGGTCGGACTGCCGTACGAGGAGCCGAATGGGGAGTGGTCAGCGCCGTACCGGATCGACGGGCTCGAAGGCTGGGAGCACGAGCGGAAGGTCACCGGGATCGACTCGCTGCAGGCCGTGGAGCTGGTGATGGTGGTGTTGCGTGCCGCGCTCGCCGGCTCGCACGAGGCCAGGGCGGGCCTGCTGAGCTGGGACCACGAGCCGGACGGGCGGCGTCCGCAGACGGTCTACCTGAGCCTGGACGAAGACCACGACGTCGCCTACATCGCCATGAAGCACGACATCGCCCCCGGTGAGGCCGTGCGTCAGGCGGTCGTCGAAGGGGTGGTGCTCGAGTACGCCGAGTCGGGTGAGCTGCTCGGGCTGGAGCTGAGGCACGCCGCGAAGCTGCTGCCGTCGGAGATGCGCATCTGACCCCCGCCGGGGAGCCTGCCGAATCGTGACGTTCAGGATAACGACGTTCGGGATAAGACGATCGGGATAATCGGCAGGTGACTCCTCCCCGTATCGTGGCCACCGACCTGGACGGCACCCTCCTCGACTCCCGTCACTCCGTCTCCCCGCGCACCCGCCGCGCGCTCCGGCTCGCCCGCGAGAGCGGCGCCGAGATCGTGTTCGTCACCGCCAGGGCGCCGCGCGGCGTCGACCAGATCGCCGAGCAGGCCGGCGTCACCGGCACGGCGATCTGCAGCAACGGCGCGGTCGTCTACGACCTCGACACCAGGGAGATCGTCGGCACGCACGCGCTGGACCCCGCCGCGCTGCGCGAGGTGGTGGAGATCCTGACCGAGGCGCTGCCCGGTGTCGCGTTCGCGGCGGAGACGGGCAGGCAGGTGCTGGCCGAGCCGGGATACGTGGTTCACGCGCACGACGCGGCCTACTGGCGCGAGGTGCCCGCCGTCTCCGAGACGGACGAGCCGGTCGTCAAGTTGCTCGTCCGGTCGCGGACGCACCCGGTGGACGAGATGTACACCGCCGCCGTCGCCGCGGTGGACGGGCAGGCCGAGGTGACCCACTCGGGCGCGTCGGGGCTGCTGGAGATCAGCGCGACCGGCGTGACGAAGGCGGGCACGCTCGCCCTGCACTGCGAGGCGCGGGGCGTGGCCGCGGCGGAGGTGGTGGCCTTCGGCGACATGCCCAACGACCTCGCCGCCCTGGTCTTCGCCGGAGCCGGGTACGCGATGGCCAACGCCCACGACCTGGTCCGCTCGGCCGTCGAACGCCACACCCTGTCCAACGACGAGGACGGGGTGGCGGTCGTGCTGGAGCGGCTGTTCGGCTGAACGCCGTGCGAGGTCAGGGCTGCTCCTCCCAGCGGTCCTGGGCGGCCATGACCTCCTCCCCGCAAGAGGCGGCGGGCGTACCACTCTCGGCGTAGCCGGGACCGCGACGGCGGGCGGATGCGGCCGTGACGCGGGCGCACGATGCTGGGGGTCTCACGGAACAGAAGGAGAGTCGAGTGGTTTCCCAGGTCGCCAGTCGGAGCGGGTACCTGACCGCGTTCAGGGTCGTCGCCACGCTCAACACGCTGTCGGTGCTCGTCCAGGCGGTGACGGCGGGGCAGCTCATGAGCGGGGTGTCCACGGGGCTGCACGGGACGGGCGCGTCGGCCGTGCACGTGCTCGGGCTGGCGCAGCTCGTCGTCGCCGTCCTCCTCTGGAGGCCTGGACGCGGCGCCGGGTGGCCCGCGCTGGTCAGCCTGGCGGCGCTGCTGCTCGGGTTCGTCCAGTCCGCGATGGGCGGAACCGGCGTGCTGTCGGTGCACGTGCCGCTCGGGATGTCGCTCTTCGGGCTGAGCGTCTGGCTCCTGGTCTGGGCCTGGCGCCGCTGACCCGGCGGCCCCACGTGGCCTGACGTGGCCTGACGTGGAGCCGCACGTGGCCGCCGAGGGGGGCGGCCGCGTGCGGCTCCGCAGTCAGCCGTCCCCGTAGCGGGGGACGGTCGGGAAGGCGGCAGGCTCGAACGCACAGAGCCCGGCACCGGGGCCGGCGCCGGGGCCGAGCGGCGCCGACTGGCCGGAGCCCGAGACCGGCAAGGCCCGTCCGTCGCTTTCCGGGTCGGCGTAGCGGGCGAACCAGGAGTCCAGCCGTCCCGCCAGGTCGTGCCGGATCGCGGCCGTCGCCGGGTCTTCCGCCCGGTTGCGCTCCTCGCCCGGGTCGGACTCCAGGTCGTAGAGCTCGTGCGGGCCGAACGGGTGGCGGTGCACGTACTTCCAGGACCGGGTCCTGATCATCCGGACCGGCCCGTACTCGTCGAAGACCACCACGGACGAACCGGGCGCGGGCTCGGCCCCGGCCAGGACTCCGGCGAACGACCGCCCGGGCAGGTCCGCGCGCCCGTCCGGCAGCCCGAGGTGGTCGAGCAGGGTGGGACGCAGGTCGTAGGCCGACAGCAGCGCGTCGCACACCCGGCCGCCGGGGATGCGGCCCGGCTGACTCACGATCGCCGGCACCATGACCGAGGTGTCGTACATGTTCTGCGGGAAGGTGCCGTTGCCCTTGCCCCAGATGCCGTGCTGGCCGCAGCTGAAGCCGTTGTCGCTGGTGAAGATCACCAAGGTCGACTCCCTCAGCCCCAGCTCGTCCAGAGTGGCAAGCACCTGGCCGATCCCGGCGTCCATCGCCGAGACGGCGGCGAAGTAGCCGGTCAGCGCGGCCCGCGTGTCGGGCTCGCCGCCGATCGGCGCGCCGTCGGGGCCCAGCGGCTGCCACGGGTGCGGCTCCCCCTGCGGGCACGACGCGAACGCGCATCCGTCGTAGAGCGCCTCGAACGCGGCGGGGTGCTGCCCCTTCCACGGCTTGTGCGGGGCGGTGTAGTGCAGTGACAGGTAGAACGGCGCGTCCAGGCCGGCCTCGCCGCGCAGGAAGTCGCAGGCCGCGCCGGTGAGCACGTCCGTGAGGTAGCCGGTGGCCTCCGTCCGCTGGTCGCCGTCGTAGAGGATCGCGCCGTGGTAGGGCCCGCCGCCGCTCTCGTGCGCCAGCCAGCGGACGAAGCCGGGTCTCGGCCGGTCGTGCAGGCCCAGGTGCCACTTGCCGACCAGGCCGAGCCGGTACCCGGCGTCGTGCAGGTCGTCGGTGAACAACCGCCGGCCCGCCAGGAAGTCGGTGCCGGTATGCCGCTGGCTGATCCAGTCGTGGACGCCGTGCCGCGACGGGATCTCCCCGGTGAACAGCGAGGCGCGGGCGGGCGAGCACACGGGGGAGGCGCAGAAGAAGGACGACAGCCGCACTCCCGAGTCGGCCAGCGCGTCGAGGTGGGGCGTGTGGATGTCGTCGTTGCCCGAGCAGCCCAGCGCCCAGGCCCCCTGGTCGTCGCTCAGGACGAGCAGGACGTTGGGGCGGCGGGGGTCACGGCTGGCCAACGAGGGCCTCCAGGTGGACGGGCGCGCCACGGGACGCCGAGGCGTAGCAGGCGAGCACGGCCTCCAGCACGTGCCGCCCGTGCGCTCCGGTCACCGCCGGGTCGCGGCCTTCCGCCACGGCCGCCGCGAAGTCGGCGAGCTGGGCGGCGA
>NZ_JBEXUP010000267.1:0-4215 GCF_040614375.1 Nonomuraea sp. NPDC005983 | reverse complement strand
TGGGCGCTGCTCTCTTTTGCGGGCTTCGTCCTTGGGTTTTTTTTTATTTCTGCTGCGCCCGGGGGGGGGCGCGCCCCCCCCCCACCCCCGGCCCTCCGCCCGCCTGCCGTCCGGGCGTGCGGCCTGGGGGCCGGTCCCGGACGGCAGCGGGACACCGGGCCGGGGCACCGCACACCTGCCGCGCCGTGCTGACCGAACGCTCCGGCATAGATTGCCGCGCCGCCGCACAGCTACAGCCCTTACGATCGCCACGGTGTGGCCAGTCGCCATACGTGCTTGGGGGCGATCGACGATCCGTGCTTCGTCCCTCAGCACGGCTCACCGGACGAACGTGGTTGCGGTCTGTGTTCGGGCAGAGGCAAGCCCTGCGTCAGCAGATCAGAGGGCGGCTCGTTGCAGACTGGATAGGGACCCGCACGCTCTTGATCGTCAACCTCGCATATGTCCGGCGTTTCCAGCTGGCAACGGTGAAGAGTCCGTGTTCGGGCGTCACCTTGTCAATCCCCTCAAACCGTGGAGACGGTCCTATGCCACAGCGGCCCTCAGCAGGGCCATTGACGTTTGCCTCTTCTCGATCATCAGACGCTCGAATGTGACAGGCGGCAGCCCGTCGTTGGCACTGTGCCTGCGCTTGACGTTGTAGAAGTCCGCGATCCAGGTCGCGATCTTCAGCCGAGCCTCCGCCCGGGTACGGAAGTGGTGCCGGTGCACGAACTCGACCTTCAGGGTGCTGTTGAGCGACTCGGCCGCTCCGTTGTCGAGCGCGCACCCGACCCGGCACATCGACTGCACCACCCCGTGCTTGCGGCATTCGGCCTGGTAGCGGGAAGCGGTATATTCCGAGCCGCGATCCGAATGGAAGATCACCCCGTCCACATCGCCCCCGCGCGTGACCACAGCCATCTGCAGCGACGCGACCGTCAGTGCCGCGTCATGGTGCTCGGACATGGCGTAGCCGAGCAGCCGACGGGAGAACAAATCCTCCACCGACGCCAAGTACAGCGGGCCCTCATCGGTGGTGATCATCGTGACGTCGCCGACCCACAGCACGTCCGCAGCGACCGCGGTGAACTTCCGCCGTACCAGGTCCGGCGCGGCCGGCCGCTTGCCCTGCCGGGTTAGCGAGCGCGGCTTCTTCGGCCTGCGCCCGGCCAAGCCGAGTTCGGCCATCCGCTTGGCCACGGTGTTCTCCGACAGCTTCCAGCCCTCGGCCCTCAGGTCCTGGGCGATGCGCGGCGACCCGTAGGTGCCACCGGAGGCGGCAAAATGCCGTTTGATCTCCGCATCCAACTGGACGCGCCGCTCTTCCCGAGCTGTTGGCCTGCGGTTCTTCCATTTGTAGAACCACGAGGAGGACACTCCCAGCGCACGGAAGCAGATCTTGTGGGGGACACCAAACTCGGTCCTTTGGGACTCGATGAACTCCACCACGGTCATCGGTTCAGCGAGTCCTTGACCCATAGGACCACGGATCGTTTGAGGACATCACGCTCGTCCTCCAGCTCGGCACGCTCCTTCTCCCAGGCAGCCTTGTCCTCGGCGTGCTGCTTGACCAGCTCGGCCTTCTCCCGCCGCAGCCGCGCCAGCTCCTCCTGCTCGGACTCCTTCAGCTTGCCGCCTCCGTTGCGGTCGCGCCCGACCTGCCCTGTTGCGTGCCGGTCCATCTGCACCCAGTTGTGCAGCGTGTACTCGTTAATACCAAGATCCCGCGCGATGTGCGCGACGGGTTTGCCGGTCTCCTTGACGATACGCACCGCCCCGGCCCGGAACTCCGGATCAAAACGACGTCTCGTGGTTCCTGCCACGACCAAACCTCTCTTGGTTCGGTCTCCACGTTACGAGGGGAAGCCCACCTCGCCTGCGACCGCGTGGAGGATGCTGCTCATCGTTCTGCCTTTCTCGATGAATGCCCGTTGTCTCGTGCGCTGGGCGTCGGGTTATGAGCACTGGCTGACGCAGCGCCGGAATACCCGGTGATGGTTTTCGTCTTGGGCTCAGACTTGATCGACTTGCCCGGCACCGCCCGGTATGGTGCGGGTCGTGAATACCGGCATCGGTGATCGATACCGCTTGGTTCGCGAGATCGGGCGCGGCGGCATGGGCGTCGTCTGGCAGGCGCACGATACCGTGCTGGATCGGGTGGTTGCGATCAAGCAGGTGCTCCTGAGTGAGGCCGCGTCGCCTGCGATCCGCCAGGACATGGCGGACCGGATGACGATAGAGGCTCGCGCCGCCGCCAAGATCCGCCATTCCCGTGTGGTATCGATCTACGACGTGGTCATGGCAGATGGCACACCATGGATCGTCATGGAGTACGTGCCTTCCAAGACCCTGCACGACGTCCTGCAGGAGATGCGCGCGCAGGGCCGCACCATGGATGACCAACAGGCGGCGCGCATCGGATTGGACGTGTTGTCGGGACTCTCGGCGGCGCATCGGGCCGGGATCATCCATCGGGACATCAAGACGGCCAACATCCTCATCTCCGATGATGACGGCCGCGCCGTACTCACTGACTTCGGAATCGCCCAGATCGTCGGCAACTCCACGATGACGGCAACCGGGATGTTGATCGGTTCCATGGACTACATGGCCCCCGAGCGCGTCAACGGTCACAAGGCCGAGGCAGCGAGTGACTTGTGGGCCCTGGGCTTGATCCTCTACAGCGCGGTCGAGGGCAGGCCGGCGTTCACCGGTGACACCGTGGGCGAGTTGTTTGCAGCCATCCTGAACCGCGAGCCCCCGCCGATAGTCAGGGCGGGACGGCTCGGCCGTGTGATTGAGGGGCTGCTGGTCAAGGATCCGACCAGGCGGATGACCGCGCAGGCGGCGGAGGCTGCCCTGTCAGCGGTGACGGGAACACCTCCGCCGACGGGGATCGGCCCCCACCCGACCTCCACCGCAGCCCTGCCGGACAACAAGGTGCGCCTGCCGCGCGGGAGGCCTCCCCGGACTCGCCGGATACCCGTCTGGGGAAAGATCGTTTCTGTGGGCCTGGCCTTAGTCCTGGCTGCAGGTTTGGTGGTTTGGTTTCGAATCCCGCCCGATCCCGTCCAAACCAGCTTCCCCCGGATCGCCTGGCTTTCTACTGCAGAGGAAGGCGCTGGTCTGGCCGTGAGTCCCTTCCAAGGAATGCTCGCCGTGGGCACCAGGTCCGGCGTCGTGTTCTGGGACCTCAAAGACAAGAAGCGCATCGGCGAGACTTCCATGGTGGATGGCAACGACGCTTTGGTCAGCAACCTGGTCTACGACCGCAACAGCGGGATCCTGGCGGTCGCGACTCATAACCAGCTTCAGATCTGGAGCGCCAACGAGCGGAGGCTGATCGAGCCGCCGCTGGTCAAGGATGAGTCCCTGCTGTCGGTGGCATTCAGTCCGCGAGGTAGCGTCATCGCAGCTATAAAGCGTTCTGTGAGCGGCGAACGTTGGCACATGCAGCGTTGGGACGCGCTTAAACACCAATCGCTCGGCGAGCCGATCGACGCCCAGTACGAGCACTCCTCCATCGCCCTGCTCGGCCGGGGGGAACTCCTGATCGCCGGTGAGAATCTCACCGTCTATGACACGAAGACAGGCCGCGAGCACACTCGTCAGTTCCGGCAGATTATGCGCGATTTTGGCGAGCAGCCTACGGTCAGCCCTGACGGGAAGACCATAGCCGTGATCCTCAAGATGTATGGGAGATCCGAGATCTTCTTGTTCTCCACCGAGACCTACAAGGACATCGGCCGATCCGGGGTGCTGGACGAAGAGGTGGAGTCGCTCGCCTTCAGCCGGGACGGCAGCATGCTCGCCAGTGGCGGCGACACGGTGCGACTCTGGGACACTCGCAGCGTCGAGCAACTCGGCCCGCCTCTAACCCGCACAGAGAAGAAAGGTAAAGGACGGGCCGCGTTCTCCTCCGACGGCAAGACCCTCGCCACCCTTACCCGCACAGGTGTCGAGCTGTGGGACATCAGCAGTCTGGGTTAGCCTCAGCCTTCACCCGCTTGAAGCGGGCGAAGGAGGCATACGAAGACGCACACGGTATCGACAGCCAAGGACGCAGACGTCATGATCCGGATATGCCGGGAACGATCATCCCCGCGAGATGCCCGCCCGGTAGCGCCTGCGCACATCATGAGGCGCCCAACAGATTTCGGACAGTCGGCTACATAAGCTGACAGAAGTCTGGAAGAGGTAGGTACGTGACGAGGCGTCGTAGGCAGTTCTCGC
>NZ_JBEXUP010000266.1:0-4259 GCF_040614375.1 Nonomuraea sp. NPDC005983 | reverse complement strand
CGGCGGGTACGGCGGAGGCGTTGCGCGAGGCTGCCAACAGATGTCCTTCCGAGGGCTCGCGGCGGACTGACTACACGCACGCCAGACAACCTCGCAACGTGAGCAGCGGAGCGGGTCGTCAAAGGGCAGCGCAAAGGGGCAGTGTAGCCGAACGGCACACGCCTGGCAACTTCGCTCTCGCTGCATGCTCCACGTTGGTCGCAGCATCGCCCGTTCGAGCGAATCCGTCAAGCCCGCAAGCCCGACTTTTCGCCGACTATGGGCCCGGACGCTGGGTTTTCTCCCCTGTGTGATCGGACGCCTACCGTCAGGCCCAAGACGATACCCGCGAACGGGGACGGTTAACGCTCCGTCACACCGAGGGTCGAACCCATGCCGACAACCGGTGTAGCTGTGACTGAGATACCCATGACGAAGGCTTCGCTAAACCTGTTTTTTGGTAACAATTGAAGTAAGCGGCGCGCCGATGGGTCACGCCGCGCCCAAGAGCGTCGAGAGATCGGCCACCAGCCAGCGAGAATCTTGCCGGATCATGACGAACCTGGCCCGGTTCTTGCTCACGAGTTGCTGAGGCTCGGCCTTCCCGGCGATCTCCTTGACCGTACCCGTGTTCACGAAGAGCAGAACCTCTACCCGGTCGACGTCCGCCTGCTCGACCGCGGCGGCGACCACGGTGGCCGTCTGCACCATCTTCTGCGCCTTGGCCTTCGGGACGAGCGTGGCCGACAGGTCCTTGTAGTGCTGGGTGAGCCGGCCCGTGGTGTACCCGCCCGCCCTGGCAAGGTCCCGCTCGATCGTGCGGTAGTCGTAGGAGAGCAGGCCGGGCGCGACTGCCCGGGCCGCGGCCATGGCCTCGGCCCCCGCGTCCTGCGCCTGGCCCATGGCCCGCAGGTCCAGCCCCAGGAACAGGCCCACCCCGGCCAGGGCCGCCACGACGACGCCGAGCAGCGTGATCCCCACCCACCTCACTCGACCTGCACCGCCTTCGACACCAGCCAGACGCCGCCGACCTTGGTCACGTCCATGGCCCACCGGTAGAACCGCTCCTGCGCCGGGGTCTTGGAGCCGTCCCAGCGGATGTCCACGTCGGCCACCACCAGCACCTGCGCGCTCGTCTCCGCCTGGGAGACCATCCCGGACGCGCGGAGCACGCCGTACTGGATCACCTTGTTGGCGACCGTGGTCTCCTTGAGCCTGCCCGCGTTGGCCTCGTACGCCGATCTCGCCCCGCCGGTGGACGTGGCGAGGATGCGCCGCATGTCGGCGTCGATGGTCTTGTAGTTGAGCGACAGCAGGCTCACCGCGTGGTTCCCCGCCGCGCGCAGGGCCGCGTCGCGGTCGTCCGCCCTGGCCTGCGCGTCGCGGTCCTTCAGGTACGCCCACACCACCCCCGCCGCGAGCACCACGGCGAGGACGACGAGCATGGTGACCGGGATGCGAGAGGGTCGAGCATGCTCCGCCACGTGTGCTCCCCCTTCCGCCCGCCGGATCATAACCCGCGAGCTCTGCTCGCATGCCCGGAATGACGGGAGACGGCAGCTCGGCGGACCCGCGGTCTAGCTGACGCCGTTGAGATGGGCGTTGACCAGGCGGGGGTACTCCTCCAGCCAGTTGCGCCCGCGCTCGTCCACGAACGAGCCCTGCGGCGGGATGACCCCGTTGGCCGCCAGCCAGGTGCCGGGCGCCTGCTGGGTGCGGCGGATCCGGTTGCCGGTCGGCATGAGCTGCGGTGGGATCGGCGGCAGCACGCCGGAGTCGTGGCCGAGCTGGGCCTCGGCCTCCAGCTCGGAGACGTCCTTCTCCTCGGACATCCCGATCGGGCCGTGCCTCCTGGCGTTCAGGAACTGCCGCACCACGGGCTCGTCGCTCGACAGCAGCATCTCGCGGGGGCCGAACATGACCAGCTCCCGCCTGAACAGCATGCCGATGTCGTCGGGGACCGTGCGGGCGGTGTTGATGTCGTGCGTGACGATCAGGAACGTCGCCTCGGTCTCGGCGTTGATATCGACGATGAGCTGGTTGAGGAGGGCGGTCCTGACCGGGTCGAGCCCGGAGTCGGGCTCGTCGAACAGGATGATCTCCGGGTCGAGTACCAGCGCCCTGGCGAGCCCGGCCCGCTTGCGCATGCCGCCGGAGATCTCACCCGGCAGCTTGGCCTCGTCGCCGGTCAGGCCGACCAGCTCCATCTTCTCCATGACGATCTCGCGGATCCGGGACTCGCTCTTCCTGGTGTGCTCGCGCAGCGGGAAGGCGACGTTGTCGTACAGGCTCAGCGAGCCGAACAGGGCGCCGTCCTGGAACAGCACGCCGAACAGGCGGCGCAGTTCGTAGAGCTTGTTCTCGCCGCAGTTGGCGAGGTCGTGGCCGTCGATCCAGATGTGCCCGCGATCGGGCCTGAGCAGGCCGACCAGCGTCTTCAGGAACACGGACTTGCCGGTGCCCGAGGGGCCGAGCAGCACCGAGATCTCGCCCGCGGGCAGGGTCAGCGAGACGTCCTCCCAGATGACCTGTCGGCCGAACGACTTGGTCAGCCCGTCGACCACGACCTCGACGCCCACCGGTCACCTTCCCTCGTCGCGGAGTGCACTCAGGAGACAACGTGCTGCCATCACGGTAGCGGTGATCGAAGGAATTGGAACGCATTCCAATAACTTGTTACTGCGCGGTTATGGGACGTCCGGCCCGGTGAGCGCACGCAGGCAGGGGCGCAGCAACCGGGCGATCTCCTCCGGCGGCACGTCGCGGAGCTCGTCCAGTTCCAGCAGTTGGTGCCCGACCGTGACACCGAGCATGATCGTCGTCATCAGGGCGGCCCGCAGCCGGGCGTCCTCACCGGACATCGATGCGCCGATCTGCGCGATCTGCCCGCTCAGGGTGGCCCGCGCGGACGCGGCGGCATCCGGGTGGGTCAGCATGGACCGCATCATCGCCAGGGACGCCTGGGGCAGCTCCCCGAGCTTCATCCCGAGCGAGGCCAGCACCTGCTCGACCAGTTCCTCGGGGCCGAGCCCTGCCACCGGCGCGGGCGCCACCCGCACGGCCGCGCTGAAGAGTTCCTGCTTGCTGCCGAAGTACTGCATCACCAACGCGGGATCGACCCCGGCCGCCTGCGCGACGGCCCTGATCGTGGTGCGCTCGAAGCCGCGCTCGGCGAACAGCTCGCGGGCCGCGTCGAGGATGCGCCGCTCGGTTCTGCGGCGGCGTTCCGCCCGCGGGAGCTCACTCACAGCGCCGACTCTACATCCGTTGACCGACGGCCTCTTTTCGCTCTACGCTCGTTGACTCAACGCCCGTTGAGGAATTGAGGTTCGCATGTCCCACGCCGAGATCGTCACCAGGTACCACGCCGCGATGCGGCACAAGTCGCCCGACGAACTGGCCGACCTGTACGGCGAGGACGGCCTGCACGAGTTCCCCTTCGGCGGCCTGCCGCCGTTCAAGGGGCGCGAGGAGGTCCGCGCGGGCTACACCGCCATGTGGGGCGCGATGGTCGCGGAGGTCAGCGAGATCCGCGACGTGGTGATGCGCCAGACCACCGACCCGGAGGTGGTGGTCACTGAGCACGAGACGGTCGTCACGGTCGGCGGGCAGGTCCTCACCGTGCCCGGCCTGCTGATCCTGCGCATCCGGGACGGGCTGATCGTCCACACGAGGGACTACATGGACACGAGCGCGATCACGAAGGTCCGTGCAGCCTGAGCAGCTCCCAGGTCAGTGGGTCAGGTCGTACACGGTGACGCCGGCGACGGTGGCGGCGGTGAACGAGCTCCCCACCCAGGACGCGATCCTGGCCGCCTCGTCGCTCCCGCCACTGACGCCACTGACGCCACTACCGCCGGTGCCTCCACTGGCTCCCGTGCCGCCGCCGGTGCCGCGGCCGCCTCCCATGCCGGCCCCGATGAAGTAGTGGATCTTCTTCTCGGCCACGTACCGCTGGAACTGCTCCAGCGTCGGCGCGGGGTCGGTGCCGTTGAAGCCGCCCACCGCCATCACCGGCGAGCCGGTGGCGAGCTGGTAGCCGGCCGCGTTGTTGGACCCGACGGTCGCCGCCACCCACGTGTAGCCGGACGCGCCGCCCTCCAGCAACGCGGTCAGCTCCGCCCCGGGCGTCCCGGCTTCCAGCAGCCTGCCCATACCACCAGGCCGCCCGCCCGTCCCCCGGAGACCACCGTCGGCGCCCGGGCCCCGCACGCCACCAGGCTGCCGGAAGCCGTCGGGCGGCCGCCTGAACGCGCCCCGTTGGAACGCGCCGCCGGGCC
>NZ_JBEXUP010000265.1:0-4331 GCF_040614375.1 Nonomuraea sp. NPDC005983 | reverse complement strand
CTTCCCTGCGCCGATGGTACTGCACTCGGGAGGGTGTGGGAGAGTAGGTCACCGCCGGACAATCTTTTGGTGAGGGCGGGAAGAGGATCCCTTTGGTGGGGTTCTCTTCCCGCCCTTTCTGCTTTTGTGCGCTGAAACTTTCTGTTGGCGAGCGCTCGCTTCACGCCACAGTCATGGCCCCTGGGTGCTCAGGGCAGGGTGTGATCCTTCTTCCTGCACCGTGTCGCGCTGCTGCCCTATCCGGCGGTGCGGCTGCGGGACATGGGGCGTCAGGAGCGGGACAGGGCGATCGCGTCCGTGACGTTTCTGCGGCACCGCCATCGGGACGTTCCGCCGCCTCTCCGGGCGGACAGGGAGCGGTGGATCGCCAAGGAGCGGGCCGCTGAGCTGGACGTCCGCCGGTTCTATGTCGAGCGGGGCCTGGTCAGCCAGCCGGAGACCCTGCGCCACTAACGGCTCGCGGCCATGCCGCCCTACCTGGCGCCGCTCATCTGGCTCGGCGTGGAGCACTACGCGGGGTCGCCGTCCCGGGTGGACGACGACGCGCTCCGCTACATCCTGTGAGTTGCACGCGGACCTGCCGTACTCCAGCTCGCCGAGGCGTACGACCCGCGTACCGGGATCGTGTACGAGGGAGTGCACGCTCAGCAGCCGGCACCCGAACCCGCTGCGTCGCCACTACTACGACTCGGCGGCCGACGAGGGGACCGAGTGGGAGGAGGCGGTGTTCTTCTCGGGCAACCCCGGGCAGGGGGTCAGTTACCAGATCGGGTGGCGCGCGCCGGCGGAGAGCTCGGCGGCGTGCCCTCTCCGGCGCCGTGCCGCGGTCGTTCTGGCACCACCCCAGCGGTCATGGGGCCGTCCTAGCGGTCTTGACGCTGTCCCATCCAGGGACGCGGGTGCCGGGCCTGAGCCCCCCTGCGGCACCCGCCGTCCCTGACGACGGCATGGGCGGTGACGGGAGTTACTTGGGCAGCACCACGAGGGCGTCGCCGACGCCGCGCTCGACGCCGTCCGAGGGGCGGTTGACGAGCTTGTTGTTCACGACCATGGCGCTGGACCCGCCGCCGTCGAGGTTGATGGCCTGGGTGGCGCCGAGCCAGCGCATGAACTGGGCCGCCTCGGTGAAGTTGGCGCCGATGGTGACGCCGGGCTGGCGGCCGTCGATGGTGGCCAGGATGAGGCTGCCGTTCTTGGTGGTGCCCAGCAGGGTGCGAGGGTGGCGGCGGAGGATCATGTTGACCGAGTCCTGGCCGTCGCGCTTCGCGGTGATCTTGACGTTGCCGTTGCGGACGAGCCCGACGCTGCCGGCGATGATGCTCAGGTCGGGGGTGAGCTTGATGCTCTTGCGGGTGCGGAGGTCCTGGAGCTTGGTGTCGACCTGGACCGTCCCGCCTTCCTGGGCGTGCTCGCTGAGCCAGTCGGCCGCGGTGCCCGAGCCGTGCAGGACGCGGGTGCCCGCTGCGATCGCCGCGCCGGGCGCGCGCACGGCGGTGATCTTGCCATTGGCGTCGAGGACGACGTCCGAGCCGCCGTCGGCCGGCGTCTTGGCGCCGTACTCCTCGGTGTAGAGGACCAGCTCGTCGGTGGCGGCGGCGCGGTTGACGCCGTTGACCACCAGCCTGCCGCCGTCCTGGGAGATCGCGGTGACGGTGGACGTGATCTCGGTGATGTGCGCGGTACGTCCCTTGAGGACGACGGCGGAGCGGCCGGGAACGGCGTCGCTCAGCAGCTTGCCCCCCACGACCGACAGGCCGACCGGCTCGCCGCGCAGGTTCTTGGCGGTGTGGATGTTGAAGAAGCCGCCGTTGACGGCCACGACCGCGTTCTTGTCCTTGGCCATGGCGGAGACGGTCTCGCGCTTGGCGACGCTGGTGCCGAGGGTGGCGGCGTACGAGCCGCGGAACGTCCTCGCGTCGATCATGACGACCTTGGCGTCCCAGGGGCCGCTGGTCTTCAGCCCGTCGTCGCCGAGGTAGTCGACCTTGGACTTGATGCCGGCGTCCTTGAGCTTCTTGACGGTCTCGGCGGCCTTGTCCTTCTCCTTCAGCGACCACGTGCCGACCCGCACCATGTAGACGACCTGCACCGGCGCGTCGGCGACGGCGGGACGCACGAACTCCTGCAGCGTCGCCGTCTCTCCGGCGGCCTCGACCTCGGCGACCTTGGCCTCGGCGGTCGAACGCATGCCGTAGTCGCGTCCGCTCGGCATCAGGACGCTGACCGTGTAGCCGTCGGTGGCGTTTCCAGCCTTCACGTCGTACAAGTCGATGCCCTGCGCGACGCTGGTCTGTGTCTTGGTCGGGGCTTCACGCGCGCCGAGCGGGAATCTGCCCGACGGGAAGTTCACCGAAAGCTGGTCGGCGCTGGCAGGCACGGCCGTGGCCGTTAGGGCTGCGGCCATGGACAGGCCGACAGCGAGGGTGCGTCGAGACATGACAACTCCAGAGGGCGGTAATGATCCGCTCCATCCTGGCTTGATCTTGTTCTCGGGGGCGGCGAAACACGCCAAAGCGTTGGGGTGGTTACGAGATTGACATCCGCGAAGGGCGAACTGCCTGCGCGAAGAGTCGCCACGGGGTTACGGTTCGAACAACCGCAAGCCGCACAGCATCTGGGTCCTGTGCGGCTTGCGGCTATGATGGGAGCCATGACACGCATCTGCATGTGGTGGCGGCCGACAGACGGCCGCTGACTACTGCATGCACGGGCCGTCCTCAGGGCGGCCCCCGGTGCGTGGTCCCCTCAGGACGTCCGCGATCTTGAGGGAGGAACCCCCATGAAACCCGTGGTGCTCACCGGAGACCGCCCAACCGGGCCGCTCCACCTGGGCCACTACTTCGGCACTCTGGCCAACCGCGTCCGGTTGCAGGACGTCCACCCGATGTACGTGCTGGTCGCCGACTACCAGGTGATCACCGACCGCGACCTCCCCGGTGAGATCCAGCGCAACATCACCCAGCTGCTCCTCGACTACCTGGCGATCGGGCTCGACCCGGCGAAGGTGACGATCTTCCAGCACAGCGCGATCCCCGAGCTCAACCAGCTGCTGCTGCCGTTTCTGAGCCTGGTGTCGGTGGCGGAGCTGGGCCGCAACCCCACGGTCAAGGACGAGATCGCGCACAGCTCGCAGCAGGCGGTCAGCGGGCTGATGTTCACCTACCCGGTGCACCAGGCGGCCGACATCCTGTTCTGCAAGGGCACGCTGGTGCCGGTCGGCAAGGACCAGCTCCCGCACGTCGAGGTGACCCGGCTGGTCGCGCGGCGCTTCAACGAGCGCTACGCCGAGGTCTTCCCGCTGCCGGAGGCCATGATGGGCGAGCAGCCCCTGCTCAAGGGCCTCGACGGCGACAAGATGAGCAAGAGCCGCGGCAACGCGATCGCGCTGTCGGCCACCGAGGACGAGACGGCCGCCCTGATCCGCAAGGCGCGCACCGACTCCGAGCGGCTCATCACGTTCGACCCGGAGAAGCGGCCGGAAGTGGCCAACCTGCTCACGCTGGCGGGGCTCTGCCTGAAGCGCTCACCGCAGGACATCGCCGACGAGATCGGCGACGGCGGCGCCGCCTCGCTCAAGCGGCTGGTGACGGAGGCGGTCAACGAGTTCCTGCGGCCGATCAGGCGGCGCAGGCAGGAGCACACGGCCGACGACGTCCGGGTGGTGCTGCGTGACGGTAACGCGCGGGCCCGCGAGCGGGCGGTCCGCACGCTCGACGAGGTGGGGGCCGCGATGGGGTTCTAGCGAGGTCCTACCGGGTGTCGCGGCGGAAGGACTCCAGGGCCAGCAGCGCCACGTGCAGGGACAGGCAGGACTCGACGTCGTCCAGGTCCGTGTCGAGGATGCGCTCCAGGCGGCGGAGCCGGTCGTAGAAAGCAGGTCGGGACAGGTGGGCCTTCTGAGCGGCGACCGCCTTGTTCCGCCCCGCGTCGAGATATATCCGCAGAATGCGGGTCAGGTCGCCGCCCCGTTGCGCGTCGTGCGCGAGCAGCGCCCCCAGCTCGCGCTCGGCGAACGTCTGTATCCTGGCGTCGTCGCGCAGCAGGTGCAGCAGGCCGCGCAGGCGCAGGTCGGGCAGCCGGTAGAAGGCCCGGCCGTCGGGCTGGCGCACCGCCACGTCGGCGACCTGCTCGGCTTCGAGGAAGCTGCGCCGCACGTCCTTGATGGACTCCACCACCGAGCCCGCCGCGAGCACGAACGCCGAGCCCGCCTTCCACAGCATGCGCAGCCGCTCGGCGAGCGCGGCCAGCGCGGGCTCCGCGCCGGTACGTGGCGGGAGCGGCAGCAGGACACCGACTCGGTCCTGGTCGAGGGCGCCCACCAGGGCGGGCAG
>NZ_JBEXUP010000264.1:0-4985 GCF_040614375.1 Nonomuraea sp. NPDC005983 | reverse complement strand
GCCGCATCCCGCCCCCGCCCACCAGCCCCGGCCTGCGGGCCGCGCGCAGCGCGGCCAGCGACTCCGCCACCGCCTGCGCGTCGGGCCCGGGGCGGTGCGCCCGCGGCAGCCGCCACGGGCGGTCGCGGACCACCTCGGCGTCCAGCAGGTCGGCGGGGAGCTCCAGGTAGACCGGCCCGGGCGCGCCGTTGGCCGCGACCAGGAAGGCCCGCTCGATGGCGGGGACCACGCGGTCGGGGTGGTCGACGCGGTGCGCCCACTTGACCACGGGGGCGATCATCGCCATCTGGTCGAGCTCCTGGAAGGCACCGGAACCGCGCGCCTTGGCCGCGGTGCCCGACGCGAGCACCACCATCGGCGCGCCTCCGCAGCGGGCCTCGACCAGGCCGCCGACGACGTTGGCGGCGGCCGGTCCCTTCCCGATGACGCAGACCGCGGTCTGCCCGGAGGTCAGCGCGTGCCCCGCCGCCATGAAGGCGGCGGCGCGCTGGTCGCGGCAGAGCACCATCCTGAGGCCGGTCGGCTCCATCGCCTTGAGCGGGACGAGGTCGTCGTCGGGCAGCCCGAAGACGGTCTCGACACCGCACGCCTGGACGAAGTCGACGGCCGCGTGCCATGCACTCGGGTACGCGGTCATGGCCGGCCCGCCCTGTCGCCCGCGTACTCGGCCACGATCTGGGAGATGAGCAGCGGCTTGGCCGTCCGCTTCTTGCGGTGGGCGACGTAGTTGGCCATGATGCCGCGCCCGCCGAACGGCAGGTTGCCGTTGTCGATGTCGAGCAGCGTCTCGCCGACGCCCACCATGTGCCGCTTGCGCAGGTGCTCGACGAGCTCGGGGGCGTCGCCGTACACCATCGCGCCCATGGCCCTGTCCTGGTAGTAGCCGGTGCCGAGCTTCTCGTGCACCTGCGACAGGTCGGTGTAGGTGACGAGGTTGAACAGCGGCGCGAAGATCTCGGAGAGCGCCATCTCGTCCTGGGCGGAGCGCAGCAGCACGGTCGGCTGGATCTGCCGGGTGCGGAAGTCGATCTGGCCGCCGTAGATGATGTGGTCCGTGTTGTCCTGCAGGAACTCGGCCGCCTCGACGATCGCGCTCGGGTAGCACATCGGCCCGTAGTCGGCCTCCGGGTCGTCGTAGTCGCCGAAGGTCAGCGTCGAGAGCCGCTTGAGCAGCGCCTCGACGAACCTGGGCGCGTCGGACTGGTGGATGAAGAAGACGTCGGGGCCGAAGCAGTCCTGCCCGGAGTTGAGCATCCGGATGCGCAGGGCGTCCTCGGAGGCCAGGTCGATGTCGGCGCCGGGGGCGACGATGAACGGGTTGGCGCCCTGGCCGAAGAGCATGAAGATCTGCTCGGGGCGCAGGTCGGCGCGGATGGTCTCGGCGTTCTGGTAGGTGCCGGTGAAGACGACGACGTCCGCCTCCGCCACCGGGCCCTCACGGAACTTCCGCTGGCTCAGCGAGCTCAGCTCGATGGGCAGGCCGTGCACCGGCGCCAGTAACTCGTGCAGCCGCCTGGTCTGCGCGGCCACCTGCGTCGACGGGCGGGCGACGACGCTCTCCGTGTACAGCGCGGGCACCAGCAGGTACAGCACGTACGCCGTCAGCAGGACGTTGGAGGACATGAAGACCGCCATCCTGTCCACCTTCGGCGGCTCGTTGCGGACGACCTCCTCCACGGCGCCGGCGAGCGTGTGCAGCGCCCCGTCGATCTCCGCCTCGACGGACTTGTAGTCGGAGATCTCGGTGAGCACGGCCAGGACGGCGCCGGGGTCGGTGCGCAAGAAGTGCGCCACCGCCTTCAGCGCGGCCACCCGCTCGGCGAACGGGACCCTGTCCAGCCCGGCGGGAAGCGCGATGTCCTCCTCCTCGGCGGGCCGCGGCCACAGCCTGACCGGCCGGTACACGGCGTTCTCCGCGAGCCTGCGCAGGTTCCTGACGTCGACCTTGCCCGTGCCGTTCACCGGCAGCGACGCCAGCACGACGACCTTGTTCGGGTGCTCGTAGGAGGGCAGCAGCGAGCAGATGACGGTGCGCCAGTGCGACGCCGACGCCTCGTTCGGGTCCTCCACGAAGAAGACCAGCTGGCTGCCCTGACGCTCGTCGTCAACCGCGACGATCTTCACGGGACGGCCGCAGAACTCGGCCTTGCGCTCGATGGCCTCCAGGTAGAGGTTGTGCCCCATGCGCTGGACGGCGTGCTTGCGCCCCATCACCACCAGGTTGCCCTCGGGAGTCCAGTAGCCGAGGTCCTCGGTCGCGAACGGCTCCGCGCCGACCGGGGTGACGGTGCCGTCCTGCGCCAGGTAGCCCGCCATCAGGCTCGGCGACTCCACGAAGATCTCGCCCACCTGGCCGGGGCCGGTCGGGGAGCCGTCGCGGTCCAGGATGCGCACGTCCACGTCGGTGAGCGGGCGCCCGCACCCCCCGGGGTTCGCCGGGCTGGCCAGCGAAATGTTGCCGGCCTCGTTGCTGCCGTAGCCGTCGAGCAGCGGCCGGCTGAACGTCCGCCCGAAGCGCTCGTTCAGCGCCGGCGGCAGCGGAGCCCCGCCGGTGCAGAACATCCGCACGGAGCTCAGCTCCCTGACGGTGCCCGGCCTGCGCCGGGCCATCGCGTGCAGGGTGTGGTACGTGGAGGGCGTGGCGTCGATCACGGTCGCGCCCGCCACGGCCGCCAGCCGCACGGCCAGGTCGAGCCGCTCCAGCGGCGCCACCACCAGCGAGCAGCCGACCGTCCACTGCAGGATCGCCAGCGTCAGCCCGTAGAAGTGGGAGAACGGCAGCAGCGGCATCAGCACGTCGTCGGGGCGGTAGCCCATCCGCTCGCGGGTGCGCTGCAGGTCGTTGAGGAAGGCCCGGCCCGAGCGGACGACGCCCTTGGCGGACCCGGTCGAACCCGACGACCAGGTGACCAGCGCGTCCGAGCGGGCGTGCCACGCGGAGAAGGACAGGAACTCCGTCCCCGGCTTGCGGCGGCGGGCCTCCTCGGCGAGCGAGTGCACGGCCAGCGACGGCACGCGGTCGGTGAGGTCGGCGAAGTCGTTGTCGGTGATGAGCAGCCGCGCCTTGGCGGTGGCGCTCATCCTGCGCCGCTCCGCGAGCGTCTCGCGGTGGTCCACCAGGACGATCGAGCAGTCCAGGTGCATCAGCGCCAGCAGCGCGGCGATGTACTCGGCGGAGTTGTCAGCGCTGATCACGACCCTGTCGCCGGCGGTCACCGAGCTGTCGCTGATGATCGCGGCCATGCCGAGGGCGAGTTCCTCGATCTCGATCGAGGTGTAGGTTGCGGTGGGCGTTATAACTTTTCCGGTGGTCCAGTCCACTGTTTCATCCGTTCCGTTTGGGCGTGGAGCCCGCCAGACCCTTCAGCTCTTCGGCGAGGACGTTGATGGTGTGTTCGATCTGCTCCGTGGTGTGCTCGGAGGTGACGAAGAAGCGCAGCCGCACCAGCTCCTCCGGCACCGCCGGGTAGAGGATCGGATTGGCGCTGATGCCGCGGTCGAAGAGCCTGTTCGCGAGGGTCAGGCACTGCTCGTTGTCACCGACGATGCACGGGACGACCGGCGACTCCGCGCTCACGCCCGTGTCGATGCCGGCGTCCTTGGCCAGCTTGAGGAACAGCTCGGAGTTGGTGCGCAGCCGCTCCAGGCGCTCCGGCTCGTCGCGCATCACGCGCAGCGCTTCCAGCGCCGCCGCCGCGTTCGGCGGGGTCATCCCGACGCTGTAGACGAAGCCGGGAACGGTGTACTTCAGGAAGTCGACGACCTCGCGGGACCCCGCGACGTAGCCGCCGCAGCTGGCCCCCGCCTTCGACAAGGTGCCCGACCAGAGCTCCACCTGCGAGCGGTCCACGCCGAAGTGGTCGCCGATGCCGCCGCCCGACTTGCCGACCGTGCCGAGGCTGTGAGCCTCGTCGATCAGCAGGACGGCGCCGTGCCGGTTCTTGACCTCGATGATGGCGGGCAGGTCGGCGAGGTCGCCGTCCATGCTGTAGACGCCCTCGACGACGACCAGCGCCCTGCGGTGCAGGTGGCGGTGGCGGCGCAGCACGTCGTCCAGCGCGGCCGGGTCGTTGTGCGCGAAGGGGCGGCGGGTGGCGCCCGACAGGGCGCAGCCCTGCAGGATGCTGTCGTGCGCCAGCTCGTCGTGGACGATGAGGTCGCCGGGGCCGACGATGTGCCCGATCACCGAGACGTTGGTGGCGTGCCCACTGACCAGGACCAGCGCGTCCTCGGTGCCGAGCAGGGCGGCCAGTTCCTGCTCCAGCTCGTGGTGGATCGGCCGGTTGCCCGACAGGAACCGGCTGGCCGAGACCGAGGTGCCGTACCGCTCGACGGCCTCGCGGACCGCTTCGTTGACGCGCGGGTGCCCGGACAGGCCGAGGTAGTTGTAGCTGGAGAAGCTGATCAGTTCCCTGCCGTCGACGACGGTCGTGTCCCTGATGTTGGCCTGGTGGTCGATGAAGTAGGGGTTGCGGCCGAAGCTCTTCATGATCTCCCGGTGTTCCACCAGGTCGGACCACTGTTCGAGCCCCACCTCTATGGCCACCTGCCGCGCGGGCGCCTGCGGGGAGGCGGGCGCCTCGGGGGCGGGCGCCTGCGGCTGTGCGGGCGCGGCGGCCGGCGTGACCGGGAAGCCGAGCTCGGCGGCCACGGCGGCGACGATCTGGTCGATGGACGGCCGCTTGGGCAGCCCGGTCAGCCCGCCGACCAGCTCCGGCCACACCTTCTGGAGCGCGGCGGACAGCTCGGTGACCATCAGCGAGTCGAAGCCGAGTTCCTCCACGAGGAGGGTCCGGCCGCTGAGCTGGTCCATCGGGAAGGCGCCGATCCTGGCGATCTGCTCGTACACCTTCACCCTGACGGCCGCGTCCCCACCCGCTGGAGCCGCCGCGGGCACGGGGGCCACCAGCGTCGACGTCGAGCTCGAAACCGCCGCTGCAGAGCTGTTCCACGACGCCGTTGTAGCCGAGCACGATCAGGCCGCC
>NZ_JBEXUP010000263.1:0-5093 GCF_040614375.1 Nonomuraea sp. NPDC005983 | reverse complement strand
CCGCGCCCGGCCGCACGGGCCTACGCCCTCCTGACCGGCTGGCGCAGCAGCGTGCGCGGCGACGGATCGTCCAGCGGCGTCAGATACACCTCATGGTGCGGACCGTTGGGCACCAGCCCCTCAGCGGCCATGAACTTCTCCATCACCTCCAGGGACAGATGCTCCTCACTGAACGGGCCCGCGTGCACCAACTCCACGCACCACCCCTCGGTCTGCGTCACGACGCGAACCCGGTCCACCGCCGCCCCCGACGGACGGGCAGCCTCCCGCGCCCGCTCCAACTCCCCCGCCTCCGGCGCCCCGGCCAGCGGCAGCAGCAGATGCCAGCGCCACTCCTGCCGCGGCACCTGAAGCGGCGGACGCTCGTCCTCCACCCACCACAGACCCTCCAGCGGCCCCGCAGGGCCGCCCATCTGCGACACGACGGTGTACAGGGCGCGGATCGCCGCCAGATGCTCGGCCCCGCCCGGCTCACCGAGACCGGTGACGTTCAGACAGGTCACCGACGGCACCGTAGTCAGCTCAGGGGTCAGTTCAGGGGTCATGACTGCTCCTCCAAAGGGATCATCAGATGAGTGACAAGCTGGTCAGGCGAGACGACGGCCGGATCCGACACGTACACCTCACGAATCGGGCCACCCAGCGGGTGAAGCCGCTCGGCACACCAGGCCAGCACGGCGTGCGCGGTCAACGAGATCTGGTCGTACGGCCCCACATGCGTCGCGCAGGCGAACGTCCCACCAGGCAGGACCTCCACCTCCGCACCCCCGCCCGGGCACAGGGCGCCCGGTTCGAGCGCCACGGCGACCGCGATGTCGAACACGTCCCCCAGATCGACGGGGAACAGCCCGATCACCTGCCCGCCACCAGCCTCGGCCATCAGCCGAGCCACGGCCGCCGAGGTCGCCCGCCCCACGTCAGCCGGGCCCGCCGCCCGCTCACGCAGGACCGCCACGCGCCGCGCAGGCTCGGCGACGACGCGCACCTGCGCCGACGGCAGCCCCTCGGCCATCACCCGTTCCAGCGACGCCAGCGTCCGCTTCCTGCGCGCCAGCTCGGCCTCCAGCGAGACACGCACCTCTCCCAGCGCGCCCGCCGCCCCCGACAGCACCTGACCGATCACCGCCAGCGGCACATCGAGCGAGCGCAACAACCCGATCGACAACGCCGCCCGCGCCTGCGAGGCACGGTAGTAGCGGTAACCCGTCTCGCCGTCAACGAAAGCGGGAGCCAGCAGGCCCAACTCGTCGTAGTGCCGCAACTGCTTGACACTGAGACGGCTGAGCCGGGCGAACTGCCCGATCGGCAGCAGATCCTCGTCCACGCCTCAAGCATGGGCTCTCCCACGAAGGGAGAGTCCAGCCGCGAACCCCGTACGATGACCGCGCAGACCGCGAGCCGATGTCCGGAACGCGTCCGCGGCCCCGACGTCTCTGATGACAGGCCCCCACAGGAGCCGGCACAAAGGAGAGACACCGTGAAGTACATGATCCTGACCTACGGGTCGCAGCAGGACTACGACGGCATGGCCGGCCAGGCCACCGGCGAACCCGCCTGGTCCGCCGAGGACTTCGCCGCGATGGGCGCCTTCATGGACTCCTTCAACAAGGACCTGGAAGAGTCCGGCGAACTCGTCGAAACCCGAGCCTTGGCCGCCCCCGTCCACACCAGGAGACTCGGCTCCAAGGACGGCGCCCCCGTCGTCACCGACGGCCCCTACGCCGAAACCCAGGAAGTCCTGGCCGGCTACTGGATCGTCGAATGCGACAGCTTCGACCGCGCCACCGAGATCGCCGCCCGGCTCGGCGACTGCCCCGCCCCGCCCCACGTCACCGCCACCGCCTACGCCGACATCAGGCCGATCGCCGAATCCCGGGCCGAACTCGAACTCTGAATGCCCGCCACCGACGCCGAGGACCTGCTGCGCCACCTCGCGCCGCAGGTCCTCGGCGCGGTCGTACGCCGCTACGGCAACTTCGACACCGCCGAAGACGCCACCCAGGAGGCGCTGCTCGCCGCCGCCACCCAATGGCCCAAGGACGGCACCCCCGACAACCCCCTGGCCTGGCTCATCACCATCGCCGCACGCAGACTCACCGACCTGCTACGCAGCGAACAGGCCCGCAGACGCCGCGAAGATACCGTCGCCAGCCGGACCCTGCCCGACCAGCGGCCGGCCCCCGCCGCCGACCAACCGGCAGCCGACACCGACGACACCCTCATCCTGCTGTTCATGTGCTGCCACCCCGCCCTGTCACCCGCCTCCCAGATCGCCCTCACCCTGCGCGCCGTCGGCGGCCTGACCACCGCGGAGATCGCCCGCGCCTTCCTCACCCCGCAAGCCACCATGACCCGGCGCATCACCCGCGCCAAACAACGCGTCAAAGACAGCGGCCTCCCCTTCACCATGCCAACCGGCCCCCAGCGCGCCCAGCGCCTCGACGCCGTCCTGCACGTCCTCTACCTGATCTTCAACGAGGGCTACGCCAGCACCTCAGGGCCCAGCCTGCACCGCGTCGAACTGTCCGCCGAAGCGATCCGCCTGGCCCGCATCGTCCACCGGCTGCTGCCCGACGACGGCGAGACAACCGGGCTGCTCGCCCTGATGCTCCTCACCGACGCCCGCCGGCCCGCCCGCACCGGACCCGACGGCGAACTCATCCCCATGGCCGAACAGGACCGCACCCTCTGGAACGCCGGCCACATCACCGAAGGCGTCGCCCTCGTCACCCACGCCCTCTCCCACGGACCACCCGGCCCCTACCAGCTCCAAGCCGCCATCGCCGCACTCCACGACGAAGCCCCCGACGCCGAAACCACCGACTGGCCACAGATCACCGCCCTGTACGAACTGCTCATGCGCCTGAGCGACAACCCCATGGTCAGGCTCAACCACGCCGTCGCCGTCGCCATGACCCACGGCCCGCACGCCGGGCTCACCCTGCTCGCGCACCTCGACACCGACCAGCGCATCGCCACCGACCACCGCCTGCACGCCGTCCGCGCCCACCTGCTGGAAATGACCGGCGACCACGCCGCCGCCCGCGACTCCTACCAAGCAGCCGCCCGGCGCACCACCAACCTGCCGCAACAGCGCTACCTGCACACCCGAGCCGCCCGCCTGACCGGCCCCCCTGACGTCACAGGCTGCAAGGCGGAACCATGAGCTCCTCGGCGAGCCAGGTGTCCATACTGGCCGCGACGACCTAGAGTGACCCGTCGGCCCCGCCCGATCCCCAGGGGAGACGCGATGGACACCGGCACGCTCGCAGTACCCGGCGCCGACCTCCACCACGAGGTACGCGGCCGCGGACCGGCCCTGCTGCTCATCAACGGCGGCGACGCCGCCATGTACGGCCTGCTGGCGCCCCTGCTCGCCGACCACCACACCGTCATCACCTACGACGCGCGCGGCAACTCCCGCAGCCCCCTGACCGGCCCGCCCCGCGAGCAGCGCATCGAGGAGCACACCCGCGAACTCGGCGTGCCGTTACCGGCCGAGCCTTCCGGGGAGATGCCGGCGCGCGTCCAGGCCAACGTGGAGGTGTCGCTCGCCTACGAGCTGCGCTCCTTTCACCCGGACGGTTTCGCCGAGGTCATGTGCGGGGTCCTCCACCCCTGAACATGCGCTTGCAGGCATATAACCAATAGCGTATGTTCGGGCGTATGCGCTTCGACGTGCTCGCAGAGCCCGCGCGACGGCAGATCCTCGACCTGCTGCTCGAACGTCCGCGCCTGGTCGGCGAACTCACCGACCGGCTCGGCCTCACCCAGCCCGGCACATCCAAGCACCTGCGCGTCCTGCGCGAGGCCGGGCTGGTGACCGTCCGCAAGGACGCCCAACGCCGCTGGTACGAACTGTGCCCGCAACCACTCGCCGAGATCGACGCCTGGCTCACCCCCTACCGGAGACTGTGGGCCGGCAGCCTCGACTCACTGGAACGCCACCTCGACACCATGGAGGACGAATGAACGAGAAACTCACCATCACCCCCGACGGCCGCACCACCCTGCACATGGAACGCCGCCTGCCCCACCCGCCCGCCAAGGTGTGGCGGGCCATCACCGAACCCGAGCACCTGGCCCGCTGGTTCCCCGCCGAGATGCACATCGACGGCGACAAGGTCAGCTACGGCTTCGGCCCCGACGGCGTGGTCACCCGCAACGACTCGCCCCGCGTCCTCGCCCACACCTGGGGCCAGGACGAGCTGCGCTGGGAACTGCGCCCCGACGGCGACGGCACTGTCCTGATCTTCACCCACACCTTCGCCGACCGCTACGGCGCCGCCAGCTTCGCCGCCGGCTGGCACACCTGCATCGCCGGACTCGGCGCCCTGCTCGCCGGCAGGCAGACCCGTCTCCCGGCCGACACCGCGCACCTGCACGAGCACTACGTCGCGATCCTCGGCCTGACCTCCGGCACCGTCAAGGACGGCGTCGTCCGGCTCGAACGCCAGCTCACCCGGCCCGCCGAAGAGGTCTGGCAGGCCCTTGACGGCGACCAGGTCACCGTCGGCGCGCCGCCGCCCGCCCCGTTCGCCATCCCGGGCCCGCCGGCCGGCCCGGTCACGCGCGCGGAGGCGGCCAAGCTCCTGGAGTACGGGACGCAGGACGGCACCGTGCACTGGGAGCTGACCACAGGCACCGGCCACGGCGCCCGCCTGATCATCACCCAGACCGGCGACACGAGCACCCTGCCCGCCTGGCGCGCCCGCATCGAGGACCTGGCCGTGACTCTGGCCTCGTCGAGGTAGGGGTTCCGGGTGGGTGAGGGTGGGAGTTCACCCACCCTCAGCCTTTACAAAGTAAGTTTCAATCCGAGAGCGGCGGCCGTGACGGCGCGGGCCCGGTGCGGGGACGTCAGCAGGTCGACCGAGTCCGACAGCTGGTCCACGCAGCCCACCACCGGCAACCCCCTCACCACCGGGTCCGCCACCGACGCCATCAGCGCCTCGGCGAACCGGTCGCCGCCGATGACCCGGAAGGGACGGTCGTGGAAGGGCCGCACCCGCTCGTCCTGCCGCTCGGCCAGCGCCACCCGGTTCTGCAACGCCGCCAGGCGCTCGTAGGCGGCCACCAGGCCCTCCTCCCGC
>NZ_JBEXUP010000262.1:0-5136 GCF_040614375.1 Nonomuraea sp. NPDC005983 | reverse complement strand
CTCACCGGCGCCTCCTCCGCCAGCCTGTCGGCCACCGGCGGGCAGGTCGCCCAGCGTGCGGCCGCCCTGCTGGCACCGGCACCACGCCCGCGCCGCGTCATCGCCGCAGGACTGCTGGCGCTGACCACCATCACGCTCCTGGGCTCCTCGGTGGCAGTGGACCAACTCGACGATCGGCTCGACCAAGCCGAGCTGCCCGCGCCAGTCCTGTCGTCTTCCCCGCACGGGAGTTCTCAGCCGACCCTCCGCGCCGCTGCGGTGCGCTTCGCCACTGTGCCCGGCGCACAACCCGGCGAACGTTCCGGTTGGCGATCACGTCCATGGCGCACATGGTGATGGGGCTCGTCCCGGCCCAAGGTCCTCGTCCGGCGATCGGAGTATGACGGGGTCGCGGGTCGGCTCGGGGCCGACCGAGGCGTCGTCGGCGCACGGCTACTGCGGCCCGCTTGTCCGCCCGATGGCCAGGTGACCTTCCCGGTTGCGCGGGAGGTGAGGACGCCACCGCGGTTGAGCTCGCCCCGTCCTGGACGCGCCCGGGAGGCACGGCAGGGGTCAGGGGATGGTGACGAGAACCATCCCGGTCGTCTTTCCCGGCCGGACCGCGTGCTCGACGGCCTGCGCGATGTCGTCGATGCCGTACTGGGCTGCCACGTCGAACGCCTCGGCCGCCCCACGGGCGATGAGCTGGGCGGCGGTGGCCATGTCGTGGGCGCGCTGCTCGGCGGGGACGATCTCCGCCCAGCGGGTGACGATCAGGCCCCGGAGCCCGAGGCTCGTACCAAGGAGGTCCCCGGCGTGGACAGGGATGGGCTCCTTGGCCAGGACGCCGTAGATGATCAGGGTCCCGCCGGGTGAGAGCAACCGCAGCAGGTCTCCGGCCAGCGCGCCGCCCACGGGGTCGACCGCGGCAGGCACAGGCCGTGCCCCGATGTGCTCGCGGATCTCCTCCTTCCACGTGGGCTGAGCGGTGGAGACCACGGGAACGCCCGGGTAGCGCGCTCGCAGCGTCTCGGCGCCCGCGTCGCTGCGGACGATATTGATGTGCTGGATCGCGTGGAATTGGGCGACAGCCGACAGCAGACGGCCGACGTTGGAGCCGGCGGCGGTCTGCAGGAAGACGCCGTTGTAGCCGACCGTGGCGTGCTTTTCGAGCTCACGCCGCAACATGAGCACGGTGATGGGATTGATCAGCATCTGGGCGGCGATGCTGTCGGGAACATCGTCGCTCACCGGGACCACGAACTCCGCCGGGACGAGGACGTACTCGCTCCAGGCGCCGGGGTGGGGGAAGAAGGACACGCGCGCTCCGGCGGTGACCCTGGGAGCTACGGGAGTGTCCGGTCCTACCGCCTCGACGATGCCGGTGGCCTCGAGGCCGGGAGTGAGGTACGCGGTCTGCGAAGGGTAGGGACCCTGGATCGCGAGGAGGTCGCCGATGTGGATCGGGAAGGCGTGCACCCGCACCAGTACCTGGCCCGCTCCAGGCGGTCCAGGGGCGTCGACCTCCACGACGGAGACAACCTCGGCGGGGTTTCCGGACTGCCCATATATCACTTTACGTGCCATGCCCATTACTCCTCGACGTAGCATGACGACCGAGCTGCGCCTCAGCGGCCCGATCGCCGCTCCTGGCCTGGCGGGCGGGAAACAGAATCCGACTTCTCCCGGCTTCCACCTGGGCCGGATGATTTCTGCCTACCCCTCACCCGGCCGAACACCTGTTCAAGACCCCTGAGCGCCTCAACCCCGCGCGGTTGACGTCGACCACCGCGGCGGACCGCGAGCACGCGACGCTGTTCGCGCAGCGGTGTACGTCATTTCCGGCGGTGAGCTGTCGCGCTGCGACGGCCGGCGGCCGCGCCCGCAGGCTCTCGGCGAGCCCTGGTTCACAGGTGGGCGACGAACCAGCCTGTGGCCAGGCGGGCCACCTGTTCGAGCGTGCCAGGCTCGGCGAACAGGTGTGACGCGCCGGGCACGATGTCCAGGCGGACAGTCCCGGGCATCCGCTCCCGCGCCTGCCGGTTGAGGTCGATGACCACCGGGTCATCGCCGCCGACGACGAGCAGGGTGGGCTGGTGCACTCCGGTGAGAAAGTCGCCGGCGAGGTCGGGGCGTCCCCCTCGGGAGACGACCGCCCGCACCGCCTCGGGCCGCTCCGCCGCGGCGACGAGGGCCGCCGCGGCGCCGGTGCTCGCGCCGAAGAGCCCGATGGCGAGGCCCGAGGTCCTGGGGTCGGCTCCGGCCCAGTCGGTCAGCGTCGTCATGCGGGTGGCGAGCAGGCCGATGTCGAACCTGAGCTCGGCGGTCAGGGCGTCGCGCCGCTCCTCCGCCGGGGTGAGCAGGTCCGCGAGCACGGTGGCCAGGCCGGCGTCCTGGAGTTGCGCGGCGACGAAGCGGTTGCGCGGGCTGTGGCGGCTGCTGCCGCTGCCGTGCGCGAACAGCACCACCCCCTGCGGCGTGCCGGGTACGACGATGTCGGCCTCCAGGGCCACGTCGCCTGCCGGGATCGTGATGTCCATGGTCTGCTCTCCCCGGTCTGAGACGCGGACAAATCCATCCTTCCTCCACCAAACCGTCCTACCCACGGAGAGCATCTGACTCCGTTCCTGTCAGAGTCTCTCGATAGGTTCTCGTCCATGACGGAGACAACCCCCGATGTCGTCGGTGAAGCTCTGGTGCGCGCCTTCGCGGATCGTGGCTACGAAGCGACCCTGCCCGAACTCGCGACCGTCAGGATCAGGATGCCGGACGGCTCCAGCCTCTCCGCGGACATCACCGAGTGGCGCGGGTACGCCGGCAGCAACGCCCCGGCCGCCCTGCCCCGAATCGCCGCGGACTACGCCGATCAGGCGGCCAAGGCGTTCGCCCGTTACGCCGGACATTCCCAGAACGAGCAGACCCTGCCCTCCGCCGAGAACCTGCGGGTGCGCCTCTACACCGACGAGGCGCTGGGCGAGATGCGTGACGGGCTGGTGACCCGCCGGCTCGCCCCCGGGCTGCTCGAGACGGTGGTCGCCGACTACCCCGACTCGATCATGCCGCTGAACCGGGCCGACCTCGGCGGCGCGCCCGAGAACGGCGTCTTCGGAGCCGCCCTGTCGCTGTCCATCGGCAAGGAGCCCCACTACACCGAGACCAGCGCGGTCCAGGGCGTGCCCGTGACGCACATCGGCGGCACGCACCGGTACGTGAGCTCCCACGTGCACGTGCTCCGGCGCCACGTCGACCCCGCCTCGGCGCCCTACGGGGCCCTGCTCTCCTTCCCGCTCCCCGAGTACGTGCTCGTCCACGCGATCGGCGGCGTCCACCTGTTCGCCGCGATGGAGGCCGTCCAGGATCTCTCGCGCCAACTGTTCGAGGCCGGTGAGAAGGCGATCAGCCCGCAGGTCTTCTGGTGGCGTCCCGGCCGGTACGAGCAGCTGCCCGAGGAGGAGGCCCTCACCAGCGGCCTGGTTCCCGACCTCCGTCCGGTGGGCATCGAGGTCGACCACCGCGACATGAGCGTCGCCGCACTGGGCTCCGACACCCACGAACTCATCGATCTCTGGATGCGCGACCACGGCTGACACGACGGGCCGTGCGGATCTCGCCCCCACCGAGGCGTTTCCACCGTCCAGGCAGTCAGTACCGACGTCAACGAGAAGGGACACGACGATGGATGACAGGCACCCCGCACTCGCACGGCTCGACACGCTCGCCGGCTGGTGGACTGTCCAGCCGAAGGTCGCCGGCCTCGGCTCCGCCTGGACCGAGTTCACCTGGGACGAAGGCCGGGCGTTCCTGCGGCAGTACTCCGACGCCGATCCGATCCCGCAGACCGCGCCGCAGGCATGGCGGGCCAACGCGCCGCTGCCGGCCAGCGCCGTGATCGGTCTCGACGACGCCACCGAGGAGTTCACCATGCTGTACGCCGACGCCCGCGGCGTCCACCGGGTGTACCGGATGACGCTCGCCGACGGCGTGTGGGCCGTGTGGCGCGACGCTCCCGGGTTCAACCAGCGCTTCACTGGCACACTGAGTGCCGACGGCGACACCGTGGACGGGCGGTGGGAGATGTCGGCCGACGGCGTCACCTGGAACCTCGACTTCGAGCTGACCTACACCCGCGAACGCTGACGGAAGATCCCGATCCGGGCTGCAGCACGAGCGAGCTGGCCCGGCGCATCGGGGCGTCGCTGTCGAACGCCGGCAAGCACGCTCACGTCTCGCGGCCTGTTCGTGCTGTCGCGCTCGGTCGGCATCCTGGCCCACGTCTGGGAGGAGCAGCGCACCGGCGCCCGGATCAAGGGCCCCATCCCGCGCGACCTACTGGCCGACTACACGGGCCCGGCCCCCCGCGACCTCTGAGCCGGCCCGCCGGAGGGGGTGTCCCTCGGGCGGGGAGGTGCGAAGTCCAACGCCGGCACGCGCCCCGGCGTCGGCTCGGCCAGGATCGCCAGGCCGAGCGCCACGGCGGCCGGGGTCAGCGGCGCGGCGCCCAGCAGCAGGTAGATCCCGGCGCGGGCGATGCGGCCCGGCACGACGACCGACGTCAGCCGACGCCCTGACGTCCGGCCTCCCTCGGCAGGGGGAGGCGTGCCCCGCTCGCCTCCGGAGAGCGGCTCCACTCTTCCAGGAGCTCGGCGACGGTGGTGGCCCGCAGCATGTACGGGTGCAGCAGCTTGGCCCGCCGCTCCGGGATGCCGCCGGCGAGGGCCGCGTCGGTGAGCGCGCCGCCGAGCCACTCGCGGTCGGCGGGCCGCCCGTCGTCGCGGGTGATCAGCGGCTCTCCGGCGGACCGGCCGCGGCTCAGCGACCGCAGCAGCTGGCGGGCCAGCAGCGGCACCGGGAGCGCGACGACGTCCCCGCGGGTGTCGTGGAAGGTGACGATCGCGTGCTCGGTGCCGTCGGCCTCGGCCACGGTGCGGATGTCGCGGGCCGTCAGGCCGGCCAGCGCGCCCACGGAGGCGCCGGTCCCGTCCAGCAGCGCGACGGCGGCCGCCTCGGCCGGCCGGCCGTCGAACGCCAGCCGCGCGATGCCCTGGCGCAGCAGCCGCCGTTCCTCGCGGGTGAGCGCTCGGGGGCCGCCGGTGCGGGAGAGCGTGGACGGCCGCGGGTCGGCGGCCGGGGCGTGCCGGGCCACGCCGCGTCGCCGGG
>NZ_JBEXUP010000261.1:0-5182 GCF_040614375.1 Nonomuraea sp. NPDC005983 | reverse complement strand
TCGCCCTGATCGCCGTCTCCTTCGCCTGACAACCCCTCCTGATCAACAGGGCCTTCGCAGCGACGCCGTCGCCGCGAAGGCCCTGTTCACGTGGCGGGCCGATCGTCGTAGCCGGGCGCATCAAGGACGGCACCTACCCGATAGAAAACCCGCCCCTTGCTCTTGGAGCGTGATTAGGTCAGTCCCTACAGCAGCGCCGCACCCGTCGGCGAACGCCCGCTCCAGAGGGGCAGTCCGAGACCGGTGACCGCTGTAGGGGCAGGCGACTCATGCCACACGCAGCGGCTGCTCCGACGCCCGGACCAGGCCCACGATGGAGTCGTGGATCCTGTGCTGGTACGGCCGGCGCGAGCCGTACCCGATGGAGGCCGCGACGTTGCTGCCCGCCAGCCTGCCTTGGCGCAGGGCATGCTGCCCGCTCATCGGGGTGATCTTGCCGGGCCTGGTGAGGTCGGGGACGGCGGCCACGTCGCCGCAGGCGTAGATCTCGGGATGGCCGGGCACGGCGAGGTGCTCGTCCACCCTGATCCTGCCCTGCTCGGCCGCCAGCCCGAGGTTGGTCACGAGCGGATCGGGGCGGACCCCGAAGCTCCACACGATCGTGCGGGTGGGGATGAACTCGCCGTCGGTGAGCCGCAGCCCTCGCGAGGTGACCTGGCCGAGGGAGGTCTGCGTCCGGACCTCCACGCCCCGCGACCGCAGCATCCGTGCCGTGGTCCTGGACAGGCGGTGCCGCATGTCAGGCAGCAGCCGCTCGGCGGGATCGGCCAGGATCCAGCGGATCGGCTGTGCGCGCAACCGCGGGTCGCGGCGGGCGATCGACTGGGACAGCGACTGCCCGGCCGAGGCCGCCGCCGTGCCCGCGTATCCCGCGCCGAGGACGACGAACGTGCAGTGCGCCGCACGTTCGAAGGGATCGGTGCTCGCGGCGGCCAGGGAAAGCTGCCGGTGGATGTGATCGCGCAGATGGAGGGCCTGGCCGACGTTGTGGAAGCCGACGCTGTGCGCCGAGACCGCGGAGACCTGGGCGACTTCGCTCACGCCTCCCGCCGCGACGATCAGCCGGTCGTAGTCCAGCACGCCGCCGTCGTAAAGCACCCGCCGGGCGTGGGCGTCGATGTGGGTGACCGTGCCGAGCATCACCCGCACACCCGGCAGCGTCTCGGCCAGCGGCACGCTCACCCGGTCCGGGCTGAGGACGCGCGTCATCACCTGCGGGAGCAGTTCCGGATGCAGCGCGACGCCGGTCGGGTTGACCAGTACGATCTCCGCGCCGTCTCCCACCCTGCGCGACAGGGTGCGCGCCGCCTGGTATCCGGCGACCCCGGCTCCGACAATCACAACCTGTGGCCTGTGCGGTGTCACTGTCATCTCCCTGAGGTGATCAGCTCCCGGCGCTCCTGCTGCGCCGGCGCCAGCCGTTCGTGGAATCCGCCGTCCGGGGACCGTGTGATGATCCCGGTCTCCACTCCGTGCTCGGCCACGTGGTGCTCCGTCTGCTGCAGTGCGAGGCAGATCCACCGGGTGATGATGAAGGCGATGACGGGGCCGATGACCACGGCGAACCTGAAGAAGATCGTCACAGCATCGACGGTGAGGTGGAACTGGTGGGCGATCTGGTCGTTGGCCGCGGCTGCCCACAGCAGGCCGTAGAACGTGACGCCGGCGACCGCGATGGCCGTCTTCACCGGCGTCTCGCGGGGACGATCGAGCAGGTCATGCGCGAGCGTCTCGCGGGCCATGCGGCTCGTGGTCTTGGGCCGGCCCAGCGCGTCGCGGCGGCTGCGTCGCGAGAGGAGGAAGCGCTCGGCCATCGGGTAGGCGGCCAGGGCGGTGAAGAAGACCCCGGGGATCACCAGTGTGGGGACGAGGACCGCGAGGCTGAGCGTGTAGTCCCCGATGGTGAGTTCCCATGCGGGCATGATCCGGAGGGCGCCGTCGAGGAACCCCATGTACCAGTCGGGAACCGAGCCCGCCGAGATCTGCGTCGGCCTGGCAGGGCCGTACAGCCATATGGGGGCGATCTGGAACCCGAACCCGAGAATGATCAGCATGCCGAGCGTCGCGAGCGCCATCGTCGGGCGTGCGCTCCGTCGCGTCGGCACCGAGGCGATGAACCGGGAGTGGCCGTGCCGTCGCACCAGCAGTTCACGGGCGATCAGCAGCGCGGCCATGACGACCGGGATCAGCAGGTGCCCCCCGTACATGACCGGAATGACCCTGTCACCGGGGAAACCCGAGCCGAACAGCAGCGACAGCGCCCAGGTTCCCAGTACGGGGATGGACTGCACAACCGACATGATCAGCCACAGGCTCCCACCCGACAGCATGTCGTCAGGCAGGGCGTTGCCGGTCTCGCCCGCGGCCATGCCCAGTGCCAGCAGCGTCACCCAGATCAGCCACTGCCCGGTGCGCGGGCGGCGGAACGCGCCGGTGAGGAACATGCGCAGCAGCTGCAACGCGACGGCTGCCACGAAGACGAGCGCCGCCCAGTGGTGGACCTGGCGGATGAGCAGACCGCCGCGCACCTCCAGGCTCAGATGCATGGTCGAGTCGAAGGCCTTGCTGACGAAGAGCCCGCGCAGCGGGCCGTTGGAGCCGTCATAGGTCACCTGGGACATGCTGGGGTCGTAGAACACCATCAGCACCGCCCCGGTCACCGCCAGAACGACGAACGACCATACGGCGATTTCCGCGAACATGAACGACCAGTGGGAGAACTGAAACGAGCGGCGCTTGGCCAACAACGAACGCATTTGGGCCCCCTAACCTTGCCTACTCATATGACGGAATTGGGCCATGAGTTGTGACAACGAAGAGGTGTCGGTGACGCGTGATTCGCGTCACTACCATCGGGTCCCTTGTCTGGGGCTGACATGACCACGCCTGCCTCTACGCGGTCGCTCGGGTCACGGCCTGCGACGCGAGGCATGCCACGTGGCAATCCCCCGACACGGCATGAGTCGCGCAACCAAGCGAAACCCGGCGCCTGCTGATCGGCCTACTCCCGCAGCCACGCCACTCAGCACCTCACGTCCTCGCCTGGTCATATCGGCGCCGTGCCGTTGCAGTGGTAAGCGCCGGACCGCCGACACGGACAGTGACGAGCGTGCCAGCGGCCACGAGTGCCTGGCTGGGCGCTCGACCCTGGTCGCCACCTACCTCCAGTGAACGGCGTCACGGCACGCGCGCGGTCGCGGACGGGCAGATCTCCCCGCCGGACGCCGGGTCGAACAGCAGCACCCCGCCCCCGTCCTGTGTGAGCGCGATGAGGTCTGCGACAGGCGAGTACGTTGCGCCGCCCGCGAAGACGTGGGAATCGCCCGCAACGAGAATGTCCACGGGACTTTGGATGCGAAGATCGATCAGAAAGTTCTGAGAAGCAGGGGTGGTGCTTCACACATCCGAACAACCTTGACGATGCCGGGCGTGATAGCCCTAGGATCACCGTCCGTGATCATGACTATCGCGCTCGGCGCTTCCCTCGCCCTGACCGGTTCGCCCGCTCATGTCGCCACCAAGCCGGTGACGTTCCAGGGGGTCACCCTCCAGGTCCCCACCCAATGGAACGTCAAGAAGGAGGGCGTCAATCTGCGCGTCATCACCGGCGCCTGCTCTCCTCGGGCCGCCGAATGCAAGAGCTTCCTGCTGGGCGGCCCCCAGGCGGTCAAGTACGCCTCCGAGGGCGGCGCGTACCGGCCTGACCAGCCCTACCATCCCAGCAGCGGCGTGACCGAGTGCGTGCCGATGAAGAAGTACAACAGCGGGCAGGCCACTCGCGTCAGGACCTCGAAGGCGGCGTTCGGGACCGGGCAGCAGGCGCAATTCACCGAGTGGAAGGTGTCGTGCGACGGCAGCATGTCGAACGTCGCCTCCTACACCCAGCGCGTCTGGTACGTGAAGGCGAAGAAGGTGATCGTCGTCGACCACTGGAAGACGCCGGGCCTGGGTGCCATCCTCGGCAAGGCCGTGTGGGGGTAACCGACGCCCTCGAGCGGCGACCACGAACCATCCGCTGCTGCCCACACCGTCGGCCGCCCAGCAAGGACCATCGGCCCAGGTGTCAGCCGCCACCCTTGCTGAAGTGCTGGTAGTCGCTCACCAGCCGCCTGACCAGCGGCTGGACGGGCTATGCGCCCGCAGAGGGCACACGACTCCTGCGCTTGTGCCCCGAAGACGCGGTCGACGGCCTTGCGGGTGCGGTCCTCGCTCGACGGCATGAGGTGCGTGTACGTGCGCAGTGTGAAGCCGGGATCGTGGTGCCCGAGGTACTCGCTCAGCGCCTTGATGCTCTCGCCGCCGTCGAGCAGCACGGAGGCGTAGAAGTGGCGGAGAGAGTGCATGCCGTGTTCGCGATGCGACTCCGGCATCTCGCCTTTGGGAGGCGCGGTCACGATGCCTGCGCGAACAAGTGCCAACCGCCACTGCCCCTGATTGAAGTAGGTGCAGTGGATCGCATTGCCGTTCGGCGAGGAGAAGATCAGCCGATGCGTCACGGGCTTTCCGGCGAGCGCCAGCCAGGGCAACGTGACGTCGACGGCGGGAAAGGCTGCGAGGTGAGCGGAGAGCTGGAGCGCCACCGAGTCCGGGAGCGGAACGTAACGTGTCTTCCCGCCCTTCGGCGGAGCGAAGACCCGCCGGCCCCGGACGATACGTAAGGCCATGGAACGGCTCAGAGCCGCTGGCAAGGTCTACACCGTCCCCAACCTGGGCAGCTTCGTCAACGCCGACAGTAACGAGCTCAAGGACGAAGCCTCCGCGGAGTAGGCTCCTGGGACGTGAGGCAGCGGATCGGCCACCACAACGATCCGGACGCGCCTGCCCCAACAGCCTCGTCCCCTCCGTGAACGTCGTGGTCACCAACGAGGCCGGCGAGGGGCTGCTGATCCGCCGCTCCGACAACGGGAAGTGCGCTGTGTAGCCCGGCACGAGCTCGACAACTACGGCATGCACTGGTCCATGCGGTTGAGGATCAGCCACTACCTCCAAGGCGGTCTCTACGTCTTTAAAGGCGGCCCGCCTGCCGGCGGCCCGCCGCGCGTTCGGGCGGTCTGCTGGCCGCGCTGCGGCTCTTCGGCCGGTCGCGGCCAGCACGTGCGACACGATGTCGCTTGTTGCGAGTGGACTCGCAGATTGGAGGATCGACGAATGTCGATGGTGTAGTCCCGGGTCTGTGCTCTGT
>NZ_JBEXUP010000260.1:0-5354 GCF_040614375.1 Nonomuraea sp. NPDC005983 | reverse complement strand
CTTCCCGCCCTCACCAAAAGATTGTCCGGCGGTGACCTACTCTCCCACACCCTCCCGAGTGCAGTACCATCGGCGCAGGGAAGCTTAACTTCCGGGTTCGGAATGTAACCGGGTGTTTCCTTCCCGCCATAACCGCCGTAACCCTCCGAAACACACAAACACAGAGTTTGCTGTCTCAGAATTGCCTAGTGGACGCGAGCAAAAACACACACACTCATCAACACGGCGCAGCCCAGAAAAACACTAACCTTTTCAAGGCGCAGCACACACCAACCAGCATGATGCCATTGCTTTGTGGTCAAGTCCTCGGCCTATTAGTACCGGTCAGCTCCACACGTTACCATGCTTCCACCTCCGGCCTATCAACCCGGTCGTCTACCGGGAGCCTTACCCCCTCACAGGGTGGGAGACCTCATCTCAAGGCGAGCTTCCCGCTTAGATGCTTTCAGCGGTTATCCCTTCCGAACGTAGCCAACCAGCCGTGCACCTGGCGGTACAACTGGCACACCAGAGGTTCGTCCGTCCCGGTCCTCTCGTACTAGGGACAGCCCCTTTCAAGTCTCCTGCGCGCGCAGCGGATAGGGACCGAACTGTCTCGCGACGTTCTAAACCCAGCTCGCGTACCGCTTTAATGGGCGAACAGCCCAACCCTTGGGACCTACTCCAGCCCCAGGATGCGACGAGCCGACATCGAGGTGCCAAACCATCCCGTCGATATGGACTCTTGGGGAAGATCAGCCTGTTATCCCCGGGGTACCTTTTAGCCGTTGAGCGACACCGCTTCCACACGCCGATGCCGGATCACTAGTCCCAGCTTTCGCTCCTGCTCGACCCGTCAGTCTCACAGTCAAGCTCCCTTGTGCACTTACACTCAACACCTGATTGCCAACCAGGCTGAGGGAACCTTTGGGCGCCTCCGTTACCCTTTAGGAGGCAACCGCCCCAGTTAAACTACCCACCAGACACTGTCCCCGATCCGGATCACGGACCAGAGTTAGACGTTCAAAACGACCAGAGTGGTATTTCACCAATGACTCCACCCGAACTAGCGTCCGAGCTTCCCAGTCTCCCACCTATCCTACACAAGACGCTCCAAACGCCAATGTCAAGCTGTAGTGAAGGTCCCGGGGTCTTTCCGTCCTGCTGCGCGAAACGAGCATCTTTACTCGTAGTGCAATTTCGCCGGGTCTGCGGTTGAGACAGCGGGGAAGTCGTTACGCCATTCGTGCAGGTCGGAACTTACCCGACAAGGAATTTCGCTACCTTAGGATGGTTATAGTTACCACCGCCGTTTACCGGCGCTTAAGTTCTCACCTTCGCCCAGCAAGCTGGACTAAGCGGTCCCCTTAACGTTCCGGCACCGGGCAGGCGTCAGTCCGTATACATCGTCTTACGACTTCGCACGGACCTGTGTTTTTAGTAAACAGTCGCTTCCCCCTGGCCACTGCGACCCCCACCAGCTCCCAGAGCTAGTCCGATCACCAGCAGAGGTCCCCCTTCTCCCGAAGTTACGGGGGCAATTTGCCGAGTTCCTTAACCACAGTTCACCCGATCGCCTTGGTATTCTCTACCTGACCACCTGAGTCGGTTTAGGGTACGGGCCGCCACAACACTCACTAGAGGCTTTTCTCGGCAGCATAGGATCATCCACTTCACCACAATCGGCTCGGCATCACATCTCACCCACAAGTGTTGCGGATTTGCCTACAACACGGGCTACATGCTTACCCCAGGACAACCATCGCCTGGGCTGGACTACCTTCCTGCGTCACCCCATCGCTTACCTACTACCCGATCGGATCGAGCGTTCGGTCTAACACCAACCCCGAAGGGCCGGCTGACTTAAGGACTCTTAGCATCACGAGGTTCGATATGGGCGCATTGAAGCGGGTACGGGAATATCAACCCGTTGTCCATCGACTACGCCTGTCGGCCTCGCCTTAGGTCCCGACTTACCCTGGGCGGATTAACCTGGCCCAGGAACCCTTGGTCATCCGGCGCGAGGGTTTCTCACCCTCGATTCGCTACTCATGCCTGCATTCTCACTCGCACAGCCTCCACAACTAGATCACTCTGCTGCTTCACCGGCTGCACGACGCTCCCCTACCCACCAACAGCAAAACTGTCAGTGCCACGACTTCGGCGGTGTACTTGAGCCCCGCTACATTGTCGGCGCGGAATCACTTGACCAGTGAGCTATTACGCACTCTTTCAAGGGTGGCTGCTTCTAAGCCAACCTCCTGGTTGTCTCTGCGACTCCACATCCTTTCCCACTTAGCACACGCTTAGGGGCCTTAGTCGGTGATCTGGGCTGTTTCCCTCTCGACTACGAAGCTTATCCCCCGCAGTCTCACTGCCACGCTCTCACTTACCGGCATTCGGAGTTTGGCTGACGTCAGTAACCTTGTCGGGCCCATCGGCCATCCAGTGCTCTACCTCCGGCAAGAAACACGCAACGCTGCACCTAAATGCATTTCGGGGAGAACCAGCTATCACGGAGTTTGATTGGCCTTTCACCCCTACACACAGATCATCCCCCAGGTTTTCAACCCTGGTGGGTTCGGTCCTCCACCCAGTCTTACCTGAGCTTCAACCTGCCCATGCGTAGATCACTCCGCTTCGGGTCTACAGCATGCGACTCAAACGCCCTATTCAGACTCGCTTTCGCTACGGCTCCCCCACACGGGTTAACCTCGCCACACACCATAACTCGCAGGCTCATTCTTCAAAAGGCACGCAGTCACATCACAACCGTTCCGAAGAACAGCTAAGCTCCTACGGCTTGTAGGCACACGGTTTCAGGTACTCTTTCACGACCCCTCACCGGGGCACTTTTCACCTTTCCCTCACGGTACTCGTGCACTATCGGTCACCAGGGAGTATTTAGGCTTACCAGGTGGTCCTGGCAGATTCACACAGGATTCCTCGAGCCCCGTGCTACTTGGGAACACCTCAAGAAGCCTTCAAGATTTCGTCTACCCGACTCTCACGGTCTACGGCGCCCCTTCCCAGAGGCTTCAACTATCCCAAAGGTTTATAACTTCTCGTGGTCTCGGCAGAAACCACCAGAGGGTCCCACAACCCCGAACATGCAACACCTGCCGGCTATCACACACGCCCGGTTTAGCCTCATCCGCTTTCGCTCACCACTACTCACGGAATCACTCTTGTTTTCTCTTCCTACGGGTACTGAGATGTTTCACTTCCCCGCGTTACCACCAACCGCCCTATACATTCAGGCGGAGGCAACACCACATGACTGGTGCTAGGTTTCCCCATTCGGACATCCCCGGATCAACGTCTGGTTGGCGACTCCCCGAGGCTTAACGCAGCCTCCCACGTCCTTCATCGGCTCCTGATGCCAAGGCATCCACCGTGTGCCCTAAAAAACTTGGCCACAAAGATGCTCGCGTCCACTATGCAAATCTCAAACAACAAACAGCAACCAGCCCACAACCCAACAAACCATCAGATTGCTCACCAGTCCTGTGCCCACGAGGCACGAGCAACAGCCCGTTTCCTCAGGACCCAACAGTGTGCCCGGAACACCGCACCCCCTGAACCGCCGTTCCCACTCCCCCCAACATGTGAGGGGCGGTACTAGCCGGCCAGCGACCACGCTGAACCGAATAGCCAGTGCTCCACTAGTGAGCTGCCGTGTGCGAGACATTCGCTCGCAGTCACAGCATGGACCAAACCCTGACGGGTTCGGCCAGTGCTCCTTAGAAAGGAGGTGATCCAGCCGCACCTTCCGGTACGGCTACCTTGTTACGACTTCGTCCCAATCGCCAGCCCCACCTTCGACCGCTCCCCCCAGCAAGCTGGTTGGGCCACGGGCTTCGGGTGTTGCCGACTTTCGTGACGTGACGGGCGGTGTGTACAAGGCCCGGGAACGTATTCACCGCAGCGTTGCTGATCTGCGATTACTAGCGACTCCGACTTCATGGGGTCGAGTTGCAGACCCCAATCCGAACTGAGACCGGCTTTTAGGGATTCGCTCCACCTCACGGTTTAGCAGCCCTCTGTACCGGCCATTGTAGCATGTTTGCAGCCCAAGACATAAGGGGCATGATGACTTGACGTCATCCCCACCTTCCTCCGAGTTGACCCCGGCAGTCTCCCATGAGTCCCCACCACCCCGAAGGGCGTGCTGGCAACATGGAACAAGGGTTGCGCTCGTTGCGGGACTTAACCCAACATCTCACGACACGAGCTGACGACAGCCATGCACCACCTGTCACCCAGTCCGAAGAAGCCCACATCTCTGCAGGTGTCCGGGTGATGTCAAACCTTGGTAAGGTTCTTCGCGTTGCGTCGAATTAAGCAACATGCTCCGCCGCTTGTGCGGGCCCCCGTCAATTCCTTTGAGTTTTAGCCTTGCGGCCGTACTCCCCAGGCGGGGCGCTTAATGCGTTAGCTCCGGCACGGAGATCGTGGAAGACCCCCACACCTAGCGCCCAACGTTTACAGCGTGGACTACCAGGGTATCTAATCCTGTTCGCTCCCCACGCTTTCGCTCCTCAGCGTCAGGTAAGGCCCAGCAAGCCGCCTTCGCCACCGGTGTTCCTCCTGATATCTGCGCATTTCACCGCTACACCAGGAATTCCACTTGCCCCTACCTACCTCTAGCCGGCCCGTATCCACCGCAGACCCGCAGTTAAGCTGCGGGCTTTCACGGCAGACGCGACCAGCCACCTACGAGCTCTTTACGCCCAATAATTCCGGACAACGCTTGCGCCCTACGTATTACCGCGGCTGCTGGCACGTAGTTAGCCGGCGCTTCTTCTGCAGGTACACGTCAACTTCGTCCCTGCTGAAAGAGGTTTACAACCCGAAGGCCGTCATCCCCCACGCGGCGTCGCTGCGTCAGGCTTCCGCCCATTGCGCAATATTCCCCACTGCTGCCTCCCGTAGGAGTCTGGGCCGTGTCTCAGTCCCAGTGTGGCCGGTCGCCCTCTCAGGCCGGCTACCCGTCGTCGCCTTGGTAGGCCACTACCCCACCAACAAGCTGATAGGCCGCGAGTCCATCCCCAACCGAAAAAACTTTCCACCACCACCCGATGCCGGGGGCGGTCGTATCCGGTATTAGACCCAGTTTCCCGGGCTTATCCCAGAGTCAGGGGCAGGTTACTCACGTGTTACTCACCCGTTCGCCGCTCGAGTACCCCGAAGGGCCTTTCCGCTCGACTTGCATGTGTTAAGCACGCCGCCAGCGTTCGTCCTGAGCCAGGATCAAACTCTCCAAACAATGTCTGGAAGAATGGTTGAATCCCAACCAAAAGGAATCCGTCAAATCAATGACGGGGTTTGTGCATCATGCACTGGCTTTTAGCACACTGTTGAGTTCTCAAGAA
>NZ_JBEXUP010000259.1:0-5425 GCF_040614375.1 Nonomuraea sp. NPDC005983 | reverse complement strand
CGTCCCGCCCCACCTGCGCGCCGCCCGCAGGACCGCGGGGCCGGCGTCGCCGTCCGGCTCCGCGTACGCGGCCAGGCAGTTGCCGAGCACGTCGAGCACCCGCCCGGCGACGTCGTCTCGCACCTCGGCGGGAATGCCCTGGTCGCGGCAGGCCACGGCGAACTCGGCCAGCCGCTGCACGTAAGTCATCGAAACTCCTAGCTACGGTTCAGGCCGCCCGCCGGCGCGGGGCCTCGGTCCGGTGGTCCAGACTGCTGTCCGGTGCGGACGCGGGGTCCGGCGATGTTCCGGGTGATGGGGCCGGCGTCAGGTCACGACGGCCAGAGGGCGGACGGGAGCGCCGGTCGCGCCGACGATCGGCAGCGGGTTCAGCACGAGCAGGAACTCCCGCACCCCCGCGTCGAGCAGCTCGGCCAGGCGCATGGTCTCGACGATGTTGATGCCGGACTCCACCAGCATGATGCGGTGCACGGGCAACGTGGCGTGCCCCCGCCCGGGGGCGATGTGCTCGAACGCGATCGTCTCGCCGCCCACCACCCGCGGCCGCCGCTCCGCCAGCCACCGGCCGGCCTCCGCCCCCGGCCCGGGGACGCCGTCGCGCTGCCCGACGAACTCCTCCCCGGACGCCCACAGCCGCGACCACCCGGTTCCCACCAGCACCGCGTCGCCCGGCCGGATCTCCACCTCGGCGGCGGCCGTGGACAGGTCGTCGGCGGTGATCTCGTACCCGGCGGGCAGCGTCTTCACCCCGTGCGCGGCGGCGACGTCCAGCAGCACGCACCGGCCCACGAACGGTTCGAACGTGTCGATGCCGAGGCTGCTGAACCCCTCGTGCGACATGACCGGCCCGGTGGGCTGCCCACCGTGCAGGAGGCCGTCGTGCGACACGTGCGCGAGCGCGTCGACGTGCGTGCCCACGTGCCCGCCGGTGACGATGACCTCGTTCGCGGCCGACCCGCCGTCGGCCCTGACGAGGTCACCGTGCCTGCGCTCCAGCACCATCCGGAACGGCGGATGGTTGGGGGACTGTGGCATCCCCTTGCGCATCGGCTGCGCCAGGTCGAACACGCGAGCTCCGTCAAGGGCCTGCCACAAGGTCATTTCAGCTAGCTCCTAGATCACGACTGCTGGCGCCAACAGTACACACGGCTCGCCTGCCGCGCCGGGGCAGCCCGGGGCTAGAACGTCCGGGCGATCTGGCGGGCCCGCTCGTCGGCCTGCTTGCGCTCCTGGTCGTAGTCGCCGGTCAGCGTGGGGTGGTGCCGGACCTCCTGGATGTCGGTGACGCCGGCCCAGCGCAGCGATTTGGACTGTGGTCCGGTTAGTCAAGAGAGAGGACGGCCGTGGGTGCGGAAGCCCTCGGCGACGGCCAAGAAAGCCCTACGAGAGCCTGGAGAGAGTCCTGCGAGACGGCGTCAGCGGCGGGGTGGGTCGATGCGGGCGCCGTCCGGGGTGAAGATCATCACGCGCCCCATGTCGACGCCCACCTTGGCCGCGTCGTTGGCGCGCCACACCGGCCGGTTGCCGATGCGGACGATCAGGTCCGAGCGGCGGTGGAAGCCGCCGCCCACGTTCTGCCCCACCTGCTCCTGGTCCTGGGGCTCCTCGGGCCTGGAGAACAGCCGCCGCACCATCTTCCTCAGCCCGCCGGAGCCGTTCGCGTGGCCGTTGGTGCGGGCGCGCGGGTCCGGCGGTTCGGGCACGGGGGCGGGCGGCATCCCGCACTCGATGTAGGCGAGCCACTCGTGCCCGTGGTACTCCAGCGTCCGCACCCGCCCGTAGAACGACGGCCCGTCGTAGGACTCCGGCACGGGCGCCAGCCCGTCGGGGCGTAGGCCCACCAGCACCTGCCCGCCGGTGTGCTGCGAGATGGCGTACGCCCGCGGATCGCTCCACGGCAGCGTCAGCCGGTGCGGCCCGAAGTCGAGCATGACGAACTGGTTCTGCGGGGTCCGCACGGTGGCGGCGAGCAGGTTGAGCTGCTGCGAGTTGAGGAACGCCGCCACGAACGCGGTCGCCGGGTCGTTGTAGATCTGGCCCGGGGTGCCGACGTCCTGCAGCACGCCGCGGTTGAGGATGGCGATCCTGTCGGCCAGCGTGAGGGCTTCGACCTGGTCGTGCGTCACGTAGATCGTGGTCACGCCGAGCGATCTGACGAGCGCGGAGATCTCCATGCGCAGCTCGGTGCGCATGCCCGCGTCCAGGTTCGACAGCGGCTCGTCCATCAGGAACAGCTTGGGCTGGCGGACGATCGCGCGGCCCATCGCGACGCGCTGGCGCTGGCCGCCGGAGAGCGTGCCGGGCCGGCGGTCGAGGGTCTCGTCGATGTGTAAGGCCTTGGATAACTCGGTGACGCGCTCGCGGACCTTCGCGGGGTCCGACTTGGCGATCTCCAGGGGGAAGGCGATGTTGCCGCGTACGGTGCGGTGCGGGTAGAGGGCGCCGTTCTGGAAGACCATGGCCACGTCGCGGTCGCGGGGTGGCAGGTGGTTGGCGAGCCGGCCGTCGAGCCAGAGGTCCCCTTCGGTGATCTCCTCCAAGCCGGCGATCATGCGCAGGAGGGTCGACTTTCCGCAGCCCGACGGCCCGAGGAGGACGAGGAACTCACCGTTCTCCACCTTCAGGGTCATCCGGTCGACCGCCAGGTAGCCGCCCGGATACACCTTGGTCACTTTGTCGAGAACGACGGAGCTCATGGGCCCACACCTTGCACGCGTGTCACCTGTGACGGGGCTGATTGAAGAGGTAGTACATCGCGCCTTAACGCCACATGTCCACCCTTGTCATAAAGAAATCGATGCAGCGGTATTTCGGTCGAGGGGTTTCGGTCATCCCACTCGTGAAACGTCTGGAAACATCCCGCCTGGAAGGACTTGCGTAAAGTTGCGGCAAGGGCTTTCATGGTCGAGACGTTCCGGGGGTGAGACGATGACCATGTGGTGGCACGAAGCCGCGCTCCGCCTGCCGCGCGTGCCCGGCCCCACCGCCGTGCCCGGCGGTCTCCCCGCACGGTCGCACGCCCCCGATAGGCCCGATCCCGCTGCGTGGCGGAAAGTACAGTATCTGCCATGAACAGGCACGCATGAGCGGGCACGCGCGCCTCGCCGACATCGCCGCCCAGGCAGGGGTGAGCGAGGCCACCGTCAGCCGGGTGCTCAACGGCAAGCCGGGCGTCTCGTCCGCCACCCGCCAGGCCGTGATGACCGCGCTCGATCTCATGGGGTACGAGCGCCCGCCCCGGCTGCGCCAGCGCAGCAACGGGCTGGTCGGCCTGGTCACCCCCGAGCTCGACAACCCCATCTTCCCGGCGTTCGCGCAGGCCATCGAGAAGGCGCTCACCCAGCACGGCTACACGCCGGTGCTCTGCACCCAGCTTCCCGGCGGCGCCCCCGAGGACGAGTTCACCGAGCTGCTGGTCGACAGGGGGGTGAGCGGCATCGTGTTCGTGTCGGGGCTGCACGCCGACACCACCGCCCGGATGGACCGTTACACCAGGCTCACCGACCGCGGCCTGCCGATCGTGCTGGTCGACGGCTACAACGAGCACATCGACGCCCCGTTCATCTCGCCCGACGACCGGCTCGCCGCGCGGCTGGCCGTGCAGCACCTCGTCGACCTCGGCCACGAGCGGATCGGGCTGGCGCTGGGGCCGCGCAGGTTCGTCCCGGTGATCAGGAAGATCGACGGCTACCGGCAGGCCATGGCGCAGCTGCTCGGCGCGTCCGAGGTCGACGACCTGATCGCGCACTCGCTGTTCTCCGTCGAGGGCGGCCAGGCGGCGGCGGCGCAGCTGCTGTCGCGGGGCTGCACCGGCATCGTGTGCGCGAGCGACCTGATGGCGCTCGGCGCGATCCGCGCCTGCCGGGAGAAGGGCCTGTCCGTGCCGGGGGAGGTGTCGGTGGTCGGGTTCGACGACTCGCCGCTGATCGCGTTCACCGACCCGCCGCTGACGACCGTGCGCAAGCCGATCGGCGCGATGGCCTCGGCGGCCGTCCAGACGCTGCTGGAAGAGGTCAACGGGGCCCCGGCCAAGCACGTCGAGCTGATCTTCCAGCCGGAGCTGGTCGTGCGCGGCTCCACCGGCTCGGGGCCGCTGGTGAACCGATGACGCACGACATCCTCGTCATCGGCGGTGCGGGGGTCGACACCACGGTCTACGTCCCCGGGCTGCCGCTGCCGTATGCCGACACCTACGCGGTGCCGCCGGTGATCGACAGGATCGGCAACACCGGCGCCGGGGTGGCGCTCGGCTGCGCGGCGCTCGGCCTGCGCGTCGCGTTCGCCGACCTGATCGGCGACGACCCGCAGGGCGCGCTGATCCGGCAGGCCCTGCACGGCGTCGACTTCTCCTGGGCGCCGGCCGAGGCGGGCACCCGGCGCAGCGTGCTGCTCGTCGGCCCCGACGGCCGCCGCACGTCCCTGTTCGACCCCAGGGCGACCCCGGGGGAGCGGCTGCCGTCCGAGCTCTACACGGGCGTGCGCACCCGGCACGCGCACCTGTCGATCACCGACTTCTCCCGCCACGTCTACCCCGACCTCGCCGGTACGCCCGTCTCCACCGACCTGCACGACTGGAACGGCACCGACGACTACCACAAGGACTTCGCCTACCAGTCGGACCTGGTGTTCCTGTCGGCCACCGCGCTCCCCGACCCGGCCGCCGCCATGCGCCACATCGTCCGCCACGGCCGCGCCCACACGGTCGTGTGCACGCGCGGCGCCGACGGCTGCCTGACACTCACCCGCGACGGCGACATCCGAGTCTTCCCGGCCGCGCCGCTGCCCGGCCCGGTCGCCGACAGCAACGGCGCGGGCGACGCGTTCGTCTCCGGCTTCCTGTTCGGACGGCTGCGCGACCTGCCCCTGGACGAGTGCGTGCGGCTCGGCGCGATCGCCGGGGCGCACGCCTGCACCGTCGCCGGCACCCACGAGTCGCCCATCACCGAGGCCGCCCTGCTCGCTCGGTGACCCGTTCAGACCAGCCCGCACCTGCGGCACCTGCCACGTAGTAGCCGAGCGCGGCGATGACGGGGGCAGTGCCGCGCCCCGAGTCGCGCCGCGAGCCGCCTGCTCCGTACGGTTGGTCCGTACAGAACGGGCGCACGCGCCCCGAGGAAGCGCACACGTGATCGAGAGGAGGACGGGGCGACGCCCCCCACCGCACATGGACCTGATCGGGCCACTGGTCGCGCTGGCGGCGATGGTCGCGGCGTTCGTGCCGCGCGTCCCCGTCGCCTGGGCGGCGTCCGCGGCCGGGATCGCCTCGATCGCCATCACCGCCGCCCACCCGCTGACCGGCAGGCAGGCCGACACCATGCCGTGGCTGCTGGTCGAGCTGCCGCCGCTGCTCGTGCTCGTGCTGCGCGGCCGTACCCATCAGATCTGGCCGTTGCTCTCGCGCCCGGCCCAGTCCTTGATGATCACT
>NZ_JBEXUP010000258.1:0-5440 GCF_040614375.1 Nonomuraea sp. NPDC005983 | reverse complement strand
TCCGCCGTCGAACGGTCCGCGACGCGCATCCGGTAGGCGCGTGCCCGGCAGGCGCGTGAGCAGTACCGCGGTGGCCGGCCGCGCTCGGCCGGGCGCAGCGTCCGTCCGCACATCTCACACGTCGGCATGCTCGGCGACCACCCTCATTTTCGTCACGAAACTCTTGTCGTGACGAAAGTATAGAAGACGGGAGGAGAAATGCACGAATCAAGCCTGTTGGCCTGGGGAAATAGGGCAAGGCTTCGCATATCTTTCGATCACGTTGTACGGTGTATTTATGACTCGTACAGCGTATTCACGAGGGGTGCATGCCCATGCGCCCGCGCCCTACGCCCTCGAACTGCTCGACGTGGTCAAGCGCCACGGGCACGGCGACGCCGCCGTCACCGCGCTCGACAGGGTGACGATGCGCATCCCCCGTGCCACCTTCACCGCGGTGATGGGCCCCTCGGGCTCGGGAAAGAGCACCCTGCTGCACTGCGCCGCCGGGCTCGACCGGCCGACGTCCGGGTCCGTCGTCCTCGACGGGCGCGACCTGAAGGGCATGGACGAGACGGCCCTGACCCGGCTCCGGCGCGAGCGCATGGGCTTCGTCTTCCAGTCCTTCAACCTCGTGCCGACGTTGACCGTGGCGCAGAACGTGACCCTGCCCCTCGAGTTCGCCGGCCGCCGCGCCGACCAGCGGCAGGTGCGGGCGCTGCTCACCCGGCTCGGGCTCGGCCACCGGATCGACCACCGCCCGGCGGAGCTGTCCGGCGGCCAGCAGCAGCGCGTGGCCATCGCCCGCGCCCTGCTCTCCCAGCCGGCCGTCCTCTTCGCGGACGAGCCCACCGGCGCCCTCGACACCCAGGCCGCCCGCGACGTGCTCGACATCCTGCGGGAGGCCGTGACCCTGTCCGGCCAGACGATCGTGATGGTCACCCACGACCCGGTGGCGGCCTCCTACGCCGACACGGTCGTCTTCTTCGCCGACGGGCGGATCGTCGACAGCATGGCGCGCCCGCACGCGGGAGCGGTGGCCGCGCGGATGGCCCAGCTGTCCGCGCCGGCAGCCGCCGACGCGAGGCCGGTCCCCCAGGACGGTGGCGTCCGATGATGTGGAGACTGGCCTTCCTCGCGGTCCGCGCGCACAAGGCGTCGTTCCTCGCCTCGGCGGCCGTGATGGCGGCGGGCACCGCGCTGCTCACCGCGTTCGCGAGCCTGCTGGAGACCGGGATGGCGACCGGCGGCGACACCGGCTTCCTGGTCATGCTGCCCGCCATCCTCGGCGGCTGGACGGTGGCGATCGTCGCCTTCGGCGTGGTCTCCACCGTCTCCCTGACGATCCAGCACCGGGAACAGGAACTCGCCCTGCTCCGGTCGATCGCCGCCACCCCACGGCAGATCCGGCAGAACGTCGTACGGGAGACGGTCATGGTGGCGCTGCCCGCGGTCGTCGCGGGCCTGCTGCCCGGCGTCGGGCTCGGCGCGCTCGTCCTCGGGCGGCTCGTGGACGGCGGCCTGGTCAGCGCCCGCACCGAGCTGAGCGCGGGGTGGCTGTGCGTGGCGATCGGCGCGGGCACGTCCCTGCTCGCGGCGGTCGGCGCCGCCCTGATCTCCAGCAGGCGGGCCGCGTCCATCCCGCCCGTGCGCGCGCTGAGTGAGTCCACGCCCGCGGCGGCCCGCGCACTGACCCGCGCCCGCGTGCTCAGCGGCCTGGGGCTGCTGGTCGTCGGCCTGAGCCTGGGGGCGGGAACCCTCCTCATGGAGAACGGCCCGCTGCTCTCCAGCACGGCGGGCCCGGCGGGCGTGGCCGCGGCGGTCGGGCTCGCCCTGCTCAGCCCGGCCGCGGTGACGCCCATCAGGCTGTTCACCCAGGCCAGGATCGGGGCCACCGCCAGGCTGGCCGCCCGCAACGTCCACGTGCGGGCGAAGCACAGCGCCAGCGTGGCGTCACCGCTGATCCTGCTGGTGGGCATCGCGGCCGGAACCCTCTACATGCAAAGCACCGAGGACAGCACCCACCGCGGGCCCGCCGTCGCCGGTGACGTCGGTGTGCAACTCGCGCCCGTGAACTACCTGGTCGTCACCATGATCATCGGCTTCTCGGCGATCGTCGTGATCAACACGCTGGTCGCGGCCACCAGGCGGCGGCGCCGCGAGTTCGGCCTGCTGCGGCTGTCCGCCGCCACCCACGGCCAGGTGCTGAGGATGGTCACCGTCGAGGCCGCCGTCACCGCCGCCATCGCCGTCGTGCTCGGCACCGGCGCCGCCGCCGTGACGACCGTGCCGTACAGCCTGGTCAAGACCGGCTCGCCGATCGCGTCCGGACCGGCGTGGATGTACCTGGCCATCGTCGGCGGCGCCTTCCTGCTCGTCATGCTGGCCGCGATCCCGACGGCGCTGGGCGCCCTGCGCACCCGGCCGGTCGACGCCCTCTCCGCGGCGTAGCCCGCCTACCGGTGCGCCCCTCCCGTCGTGTCCGGGTGGGCGCGGCTCCCGTCCGCGTTCCGCGTCCGCAGGACGCCCCACAGCACGGCGGACACGCACACCAGGCCCAGCGCGCCCCCGCAGGCGATGACCTGGTGGACGGGGACGAACTCGGCGGCCGCGCCCGCCAGGGTCATGCCCAGGCCCTGGGCCGTCATCAGACCGGCGGTCATCACCGTCATCGCCCGGCCACGCAGCCGCTCCGGGACGGCGGCGACGAACCACTGGTCAAGGCCGAGGGTGTAGGAGATGCCGCAGCCGGTCAGCACCTGACACACCAGCGCCCAGCCGAGCGAGGGCTGGAACGCGTACCCGACGGCCGGCAGCATCGCCAGCACGGCGACCGGCAGCGTGAGACGCGCCCGGCCACGCGGGCCGAGCAGCGAGCCCACCAGGGCCTCGCTCGCGATCGCGCCGATCGGCATCCCGCACATGAGCAGGCCGAGCCCCGCCGGACTGACCGCGAGGGCGCCGGCGTACGAGGTCAGAAGCGCCTCGGAGACGACCACGAACATCGGCGGCACCCAGGCCAGCAGCAGGAGCGACCTGACGCGCCGGTCGGCGAGGAGCAGTCGCATCCCGGACAGCGACTCGCTCACCAGCGCGCCGCCGTCCGTCCCGGCCCGCGCCGGACGGGCGGACGTGCCGAAGCGGAGCAGCAGCGCGGAGCCGAGGAAGGTCGCCACCGCCAGCACGAGCACGGCCCGCGGCGACAGGACGGCCAGCAGCAGGCCGCCGGCGGCGAAGCCGGCGAGCTGCCCGCTCTGCCCGACGAGCCGGATGACCGAGCGGCCCAGGATGAACAGGTCGCCCTCGCCGAGGATGTCGCCGAGCGTCGACGCCCGCGTGCCGGTGAAGACCGGCGCGACGGCGGCGGTCACACACCGCAGGACGAGCAGCACGGCGACGGGCACGCCCGGCGCCACCATCCCGGCCGCGCAGGCGGCGCAGAGCAGATCGCAGACGACCAGAACCCGGCGTGCCGGGAACCGGTCGGCGACGGAGGACAGCAGGGCGCCGCCGACCACGTACGGAAGCAGCCCGAGGGCGAAGGTCAGCGCGCTGAGCAGCGGCGAGGAGGTGAGCCGGTAGATCAGGACCGACAGGGCGATCTCGGAGACGACGACTCCGAGCGTCGACATCGCGTGCGCGGCGAACACCGCGCGGAACTCGCGAACCGCGAAGACGGCCAGGTAACCGGAGCTCCGCCCGTCGGCGCCTGCCGGGCCCGAGCCTCCGCCCCCGGAAGGGTGGGATGACATGAGCGGCAGCCTGCCGGGGCGCCCGAGCCGTTCTCCAGTCATTAGGCTGTGGCCGAATCATGGGCCGAATCATGGGCCGAATCACGAGGGGACCATGCCGCTGCACCTGAGGTTCGGCACCGACGACCTGTTGCGCTGCCGGTTCGCCCTCTCGCCGCTGTGCGAAACCCATGAGGCCGTCCGTACGCTGACGCGTCGCGGACGGCACGGCTACCACCTGCCGTGGCTGCGGCGGATGCGGGCGGCGCTGGCCGGGCTCGACCTGTCCGAGTTGCAGTTGTTCATGCGGACGCCCGGCGGCTACACCCCCGACTTCCTGGCGCCTCCCCCCTCGGCCTCGCCCGCCTCCTTCGAGGAGGAGCTGTCGCGCCTGCGGGCCACCGACCCGGCCGCGGCGCGCGACGAGATGGCCCGCTCGCTGGCCTGCGCCCCGAGAGCCGCCGAGTCCCCGCTCGGCCGCAGGATGCTCGACGACCCCGCGCGTGCCGTGCAGCGGCTCGCCGACCTCACCGAGCGTGCCTGGAACGCCCTGATCGCCACCGACTGGCCGCGGCTGCGCGCCCTGCTGGACGCCGACATCGCCTACCGGTCGAGGCAACTGGCCGACGGCGGCCTCGAGAGCCTGTTCGCCGACCTGCATCCCACGCTGAGCTGGGCGGACGGCACTCTCACGCTCCGCGACCCACCCGCCTTCCGCAACGTGCGGGACCTCGGCGGCCGCGGCGTGCTGCTGGTCCCGAGCATCTTCGTCTGGCCGGACGTGGTGAGCGGCTTCGCCCCGCCCTGGCAGCCCACGGTCATCTATCCGGCGCGTGGCATGGGCGAGCTGTGGCAGCGCCGCCCCGTTCCCGAGGCGCGGGACCCGCTCGTCCGGCTGCTCGGGGCGAACCGGGCGGCCATCCTGAGCGGGCTCGGCGAACCGGCGTCGACCACGTCCCTGGCACGCCGGCACGCTCTCGCGCCGTCGTCCGTCTCGGCGCACCTGTCCGTACTGCGCGACGCCGGGCTGCTGGAGTCACACCGCCGGGGAAACCAGGTGCTCTACGAGCGCACTCCGTTGGGCGACGCGCTCGCCGACGACGCCTGAGCCGTGGTCACGTCCTCGTCCTGGCGGACGGGGCGGCGGCCACCTTCGGACGGCCGACCCTCGCCACGTGCAGCAGGGTCAGCGGGTCGGCCACGCCCAGCCGGTCCGCCAGGGCCTGCCGGGTTTCCGCGCAGTCGATGACCTGGCTGATCGGGTGCGCGCTGTAACCCAGGCCCGAGAGGGTGAGCCAGTTCCGCATCAGCACCCGGCCGGCCTCCACCTGCTCCGCCACCGGCCCGATCAGCACCAGCACGTCCCCGTCGTAGTCGAGCAGCCCGCGCGCGGCGGCGGCCAGCGCCTTGGGCAGCCCCAGGCCGCGCAGCGCCGGGTAGAGCGCGAGCGAGGCGCGCAGCCCGAACGCCTTCGTCCCGCTCAGCGCCAGGGCCTGGTCGGTGAGGCCGTCGAGCCGGTAGCGGGGGTGGCGCGGGGTCAGCCGCAGCCAGTCGCGCAGCTCCCGCGTCACGTCAGGGTCGCGGAACTGGCTCAGGTCGGCCGCGTGCAGCAGGCCGGCGAGGTCCCGGCAGGGCAGGCGGCGCACGCCGGTCAGCCGGTCGGCGACCTCGGCGGGCAGCCGTCCCGGGTGGTAGCCGCCGCGGTTGGAGCCGCGCGCCCGCACGTCCGC
>NZ_JBEXUP010000257.1:0-5486 GCF_040614375.1 Nonomuraea sp. NPDC005983 | reverse complement strand
CGGCGGGCGGACGGCGGGCACGGCCAGCGCGGTGGCCCGCCACCGCTCGGTCCAGGCCAGCAGGTCGCGGCTGCCGCCGGAGCGCAGCGACTGCCGCCGGGCCAGCGTGGCCAGCTCGGCGCCCTGCGTGGTCACCAGGGCGCGCAGCTCCGAGGAGCCGAGCGTGAGCCGGTGCTCCTCGATGAGCGCCAGCCCGGCCCGGCAGGCACGCAGCAGGCGGCGCGACTGCCCTGCCGCCTCGGCGCGCAGCGCCTCGGCCAGCCAGCCGCCCGCCCTGGACGTCGCCGGCCCCCGGTGCCTGACCGACGCCGCGGCCGACAGATGCTCCTCGGCCTGGCGCCCCCGGCCCAGCGCGAGCGCGGCACGGCCCGCGAGCAGGTGCGCCTGCCACACCTCGGGCGAGCCCAGCCTGGCGAGCCTGGCGGCCAGCCGCCGGGCGTCGGCCAGCACCTTCGGCGACGCCCCGCCCTCCGCGAGCCCCGCCTGGACGAGGATGAGCCGGGCGTGCTCGGCCCACCAGGCGCGGCGCTGCCCGGCGAACAGCCCGATGGCCTCCTCCGCGCGGCTCCTCGCGGCGGCGGGGTCGTCGGCGGCGAGCGCGGCCCTGGCGGCGATGAGCAGCAGCTCGGCCCGCATCGTGGCCTGCCCGCGCAACCTGGCCAGCTGGCGCAGCCCGGTGTCGGCCTGCTCGAGCGCGTCGCGGGCCAGCCCTGCGGCGAGCAGGACCGCGCACCGGTCGGCGACCAGGTCGAACATCGGGATTCCGAGCTCCTTGAAGCGCCGGTCGGCCTCGTCCAGGAACTCCAGCGCGACGGGCAGGTCACCGGCGCGGAAGGCGACGACGCCGCGGTTCTGCACCGCCACGACCGAGTCGTGCTCTTGGTTGGTGGTGGCGAACATCCGCTGGGCCGCGCGGAAGTCGGCGTCGGCCTGCGCCACCGCGCCCAGCGCCAGGTTGACGTGGCCGCGCAGGGTCAGCGCGCGGGCGGCCCACACGGTGTCGCCGGCGTCGAGCAGGGCGGGGGTGGCCAGGCTCAGGTCGTCAAGGGCCTCGCGGTGCCAGCCGACGATCCAGCGGGCCCCGGCGCGGCGGAACAGCACCCGCGCCCACGTGGTGCCGTCGGCTGTGCTCGCGATCATGCCAACGCCTTTGTCAGCGGCTTTGTCGGCCACTTTGCCGGCGGCTTTGCTGGCGGCCCTGTCGAGGGCGGCCAGCCCGGGGCGGGTGCGTCCGTGCCGCAGCAGCGCGATGCCGAGCGTGGCCAGCACGTCGGCCTCGCGGTCGGGCGAGCCCGCCCGCCTGGCCAGCCGCACGGCGTGGCGCAGCTCGACGATCGCCGACTCGGGCGCGCCGAACTCCCGGTGCAGGATGCCGAGCGCCTGGCGGGCGATCGACAGCTCGTACGGCCCGCGCCCGCCGGACAGCATGGCCCTGGCGGCCTTCAGCGCGTCCTGGGGGCGGGCGAAGACCATGGCCAGCAGGTCGTGCGGATCGGCCGGAATCAGGGAGCTACGGGCCGTTCCAGACACTTTACAGATGGTAGGGCGGAGGTTGTCAGACGTCCACGTGTCTGGTGTATCAACCGGGAGGGTCTGCACTCATTACCGGCAGGACGTAACCGCTTCCCGAGAAGGAACCGAACATGAGCACACCGGACGTCTCCCCCGACGATCGCTTCTGGCGGCAGCTCGACGTGGTGAACGCGGCGCTGCCCCCCGGGCAGCGCGCCGTGGCCGGGCCGCGGGGCGCCTCCCGCGGGTCCGCGGTCCGGCCCGAGTACGCCCACCTCGCCGACCACGTCCTGGTCCGCGCCGACGACGAGAGCCGGTCCAGGGCGCTCATCCAGCAGAACTTCGCGGACGCCGGGCCGGCCGCCGTGGTCTGGCCGCCGGAGCGGCACCGCGAACGCGTCAGGACGCGCAGGCTGCACGTTCCCGGCAGGGACGCCCACGGCGTCGCCGAGACCCTCCAGGCCGGCGGGGTGGACGCCTCGCCCGTCCACCTCGTGTCGGTCGCGGGGGTGAACCTGTGCCCGGGCGACGAGCCGGTGCCCACCGCCGCCCCGCTCAGGCCGCCGCTCGGCGACCGCGCCCGGGGTGCGGGCGTGACGGTCACCGTGATCGACACCGGGCTGGTGCACGACTACCTCGACCACCCCTGGCTCGCGTCCGGACCGCAGGTCGGCGGCGACGTCACCGCCCTTCTCGACGAGGTCGACGCCGACGGCGGCATCAAGCCCTACGTCGGGCACGGCACGTTCATCGCCGGCGTGCTGCGCTGCGTCGCGCCCGCCGCGGACGTGCGGGTCCACGACGGCTTCCCCTACGGCGGCGCCATCATGGAGGACGAGCTCGGCCTGCTCCTGCTGCAGATCCTCGACGAGCACGGCTGGCCCGACATCATCTCCCTGTCGGCGGGCACCCGGACCCAGGACGCGCTGACGCTGGCCGGCCTGTCCGACTTCGTGGACGAGCTGGCCGCGCACCCCGGAACGGTGCTGGTCGCGGCCGCGGGCAACGACGGCGGCACCGGCAAGTTCTGGCCGGCCGCGTTCGCCGACGAACCGGTGAACGCGCAGGGCGACGTCGTCGTCTCGGTCGGGGCGCTGCGCGAGGACGGCACCGGCCGGGCCTGCTTCAGCAACCACGGCAGCTGGGTGAAGACCTTCGCGCCCGGAGAGCGCCTGGTCAACGCCTTCACGTCCGGCACGTACGCCTACCACTACCCGGCTGCGGGCTCCTGCCGCCACTCCAGCCCGGCGCTGTACGCCGGCTGCACCTGCGTCGCGCCCTTCAGCTCGGGCGACAAGGAGAAGTTCACCGGGCTGTCGGCGTGGAGCGGCACCTCGTTCGCGACGCCGGTGATCGCCGGACTGATCGCAGCCCGCATGTCGGAGACCGGCGTCGGCTCCCGGCAGGCGGCCCTCGACGTCGTGGAGGGACGGGTGCCCGTGCCGGATCTCAGCGGCTCATGATTCTCCGGTTCCCCGTCCTGCGGTCTGCCACGAAATATCATGTCATTCCCGCTCGAAGTGAGGGAAGGACCGCCGCCGTGGACGACACCGGAACCCTCGTCAAGGCTGCCGCAGGGGGTGACGCCGAGGCGTGGCTGGAGCTGTACCAGCGCTACACCGGGCTGGTGTGGGGCGTGGCCAGGGCCCACCTCGCGAACAGCGCCGACGCCCAGGACGTCTGCCAGACGACATGGTTCCGGTTGGCCGAGCACCTGACCAGGATCAGGGACCCGGAGCGAGTAGGCGCCTGGCTGGCCAGCACCGCCAGGCACGAAGCCCTGCGCGTGATCCGCACCAGCGGGCGAGCCACACCCGTCGGTGACGTGGAACTGCTGGGGCTCGACATCGACGAGCGCACGCCCGAACTGCTGTTCATCGAGGCGGAGGAGGCGCGCGACGAAGCGCGGCGAGAGGAACTGGTGTGGAGCGCCTTCCAGGAACTGGGAGAACGCTGCCGCCGCCTGCTGCGCATCCTCATCGCCTCGCCGCGACCCACCTACCAGGAGGTCGCGACGGGGCTCGGCATCGCCGTCGGCAGCGTCGGCCCCATCAGGGGACGTTGCCTCAAACGGCTGGCAGTCCTCATCGGACGACGGGGAGTGACCGGGATTCCCGGATGACTGTTATGGACGATGGCTTCGAACTGGAAGAGGAACTGCGCGCGATCGCCGACCTGCTCGATCCCGTCCCGCCTGAGTTGTTCGAACACGCCATGCAGGCGTTCACGCTCAGGACGCTCGACGCCGAGCTGGCCGAGCTCACCTTCGACTCGTCCGACGCCGAACCGGCGACCCGGGTCAGAGGGGCCGCCCAGCCGCGGATGCTCACCTTCGAAGGGGGCGGCGTCGTGCTGGAACTGGAGCTGACGGACGCGGCGGGCGGCACCAGGATGGTGGGACGGCTGCTCAACGGCGGCCCCACCGAGATCGGGGTGCAGCGGCGCGAGGGCGAGGCCCGCATGCGCTCCGACGACCTCGGACGCTTCACCGCCGAGTCGCTGGCCCGCGGCCCGCTCCGGTTACGTGTCACCCCCGACGGGGGCGACACGGTGGTCACCTCGTGGATCCTGATCTGACCAGGTGGTCGAGCACCTCCTGCGGTGAGCGCCGCAGGTCGAGGTAGGCGTCGAGGTGGAGCACGGCGAGAGCCCGTTTTAGCTGCCCCCCGGCTCCGGCCAGGATGACCTGCCGGTGCTCCCGCTGCGCGCGCTGGTGGGCGCGCACGAAGACGTGGATCCCGCTGGAGTCGCAGAAGGTCAGCCGCGTGAGGTCCACGAGCAGGACGGGTAGCCCGGTCTCGGTCATGAACTGGTCGACGGCCTGCTGCAGCAGCGGGGCTTGCAGCAGGTCGAGCTCACCGGCCAGCCGCAGCTCGACGCAGCGGTCGTGACGGCGGGCCCGGACTTCGAACGCAGGCGTCGTGATGTGGCTCACCTGGGCCTCCGCGCGTCGATCACCCGAGGAGTCCATCATCGCCCATCACCCGTCGCTCCTGACAAGCAGCCCACCAGTGACATTCGGGGACGCCTCCGGCAACCGCGGGGCCTCCCCGCCGCCTCTGGAACGACCGGTTCCTTCGCTCGTCGAGACGGCCCTGTGCGACACCAGGCCGGTCGGTCTCCTCGCTCACCGGGACGGTCCCCTGTGACACCAGGCCGGTCGGCTTCTTCGCTCGTCGGGGCAGTGCTCGGTGACGCCGCGCCAGTCCCCTCCTCCGGCGCGGCGTCACCGTCCCCCCCACGATGGATCGGTTCAGGACACCTCTCCCAGCTTGGCGGCGAGCGCGACCCGAGACCCGATCCCGAGCTTGGTGTAGATCTTGCTGATGTGGTACTCGACGGTCTTGACGCTGATCATCAGCTCGCGGGCGATCTGCCGGTTGGTCAGCCCTCCGGCCACGAGCGTCGCCGTGCTGAGCTCCTGCGGCGTCAGCCCCAGCCGTACCGTGGCCGGTGGTTCCAGCCCGCACGCCTCCAGCTCCTGGTCGCACCGGGCGGCCAGCGGGGCGGCGCCCAGCTTGCCGAAGATGGCCCGCGCGGCGTGCAACCGCTCCGCGGCGGCCCGCCGCCGGCCCGTGCGACGCAGCAGCCTCCCCAGGTCGAGCAGCGCCCGGCCCTCCTCCAGCGGCCACACCCCGCCCCGGACGACGTCGAGCACTGCCACCAGGCTCTCCTCGGCCGCCGCCGGCGCGTTCCTGGCGGCGAGCAGGAGCCCGCGCAGCCTGGCCGACTGCGGCCCGGCCAGCGCCGAGAGCCGGCTCTCGGCCTCGTCCAGACGGCCTTCCGCGATGAGCCCCTCGACCAGCCCCGGCCACGGGTCGGGCGCGAACGGCCCGCCCCGCTCAGGCCCGAGCACCGCCGTCGCCTGCCCGGCCGGCATCTCAGCCGAGAACTACCTGCGTGCCATGCTCGAACGATGGGGCACCGCCCCCGACGGCCCGATGGCCGTGCTCCTGCGTACCAGCCTGACCAGC